>CBHTVU010000148.1:0-10642 GCA_966096785.1 uncultured Gammaproteobacteria bacterium
TCACACCACAATAAAAAAGTCATGGCCCCTGCCCCCACAAAACCTCCAACACTAAATAAACCGTGGAAGCCGGACATGAGTGAACCACCCTGATTTTTTTCGACAATAACGGCCTGTATATTCATAGACACATCCAGCGTTCCAATTGCAGCACCAAATGAAAAAAGCACAATCGCAAGCAGTATTGGACTTGGTACCAACGCGAGAAGTGGAAGAATTAAACAGGTTAATAAACCCGATAACATAATCACCGAGCGACACCCGAAACGAGATGCGAAAATTCCTGTTAGAGGCATCGCCACCAAAGAACCCACACCCAAACATAAAAGCAACACACCTAGTTCGGCTTGTTCCAACCCCATACGTTCTTTTGCATAAGGCACCAATGGTGCCCACGCAGACATGGCCATACCTGCCGCTAAAAATGCCAGGCGTGTGGAGACTCGCTGCTTAAAATCGATTTTCGCCATAAATTCTCTAAATAGTATTCGTTTGCGATCACAAAAATAGTTGCACTTAATTACGCAAATTTTATTGAGGTGTTGATCGGCTGGAAAAGCTGGCATATATAAACAATCGAAAGGCTATATGCAAAAGAAAATTTGAAAGATATGCAAAGGCATAGCAGGCGAAATGAATAATACGGCCAGGATTTTCCTCCCTTTGACCAATAGGTTCTTTATTTTCTACATTCCAAAAAACACAAAAGCCATCATCGTTGGCACAGCGTATTTTTTCACTAATATCATCAAACACTTCAAGCACAAACGGTGTCTGATCAGAAACATCCGCAAGCTCTCGGTTTGAAAGTACCTTTCCAACCTAAGGATAAATGAAAATCAAACGCTTTTTTCTTTGTTTTATTTTTTATCTACTAAATACTTTTTAAAAATATTTATTTAACCATCACAAGATATCTGGCGCACGAAAATACATTTCATCGCACAAAACCACTAATTTATTAACTTATATGAAATGTAATAAGGCGTAATGGTATAGGCAACAACAACTGCACTATCGTATAAAAATAATGGGATTAAGGAATCCCGCTCCCTCGCCATAAGGACAATAAATACTGCACTTAATCTTGCATTTTTTCATTAATTGCATAAGGAAAATCTCATCATGACTAACACTACATTCACTGTTGCAGACTATCTATTAACTCGCCTGAAGCAACTTGGGGTAACCGATGTATTCCAAATACCCGGTGACTATGTAAAGTATTTCACCCAGGCGCTCGAGCATTTCGATGGTGTTAATGCGATAGGAGCGATTAACGAACTGGACGCAGCTTACGCAGCCGATGCTTATGGGCGGACTCGTGGATTGGGTGCAGTATCTTTGCAATATGGAGTGAGTACATTCAGCGCATTGAATGCAATTGCAGGGGCCTATGTAGAACGCAGCCCGGTAGTTGTTATTAGCGCCTGCCCCGGGGCAGATATGCGTAACCAAACTTATATGTACGGAATGATCTTCCATCATTCCACTGGAGACCTGGACGCAGATCAAAACACGTATAACAACGTAACTGTAGCCTCAGAAACACTGAGCACTTCAGCCGGTGCAGCTGAAAAAATTGATAATTTATTAATTGCAGCTATTACCCATAAGCGTCCGGTTTACATTGCTTGTTATAAAGAGGTTTGGGGTGAGCCTTGCGTGAGGCCATCGCTTGAAAAATTAAAACCGATAATCCTTAAAAGCGATCCTGTAAAAATTGCAAACGCGGTTGAGTTGGCATGGAGTCAAATAACAACGGCGAAAAACCCTCTAATTTTTGCAGGTGTTGAAGTTTTACGTTATGGATTATCAGGCCTTTTACAAGAAATTATTGATGCAAGCGGCATTCTCTACACCACAACTACATTGGGTAAAACCGTGCTGGATGAATGTGGTAAAAAGTTTATAGGCACCTATTCCGATCAAGCCTCCATTCCATGTGTTATTCAAACAGTCACTTCATCTGATTGCATTATTTCACTGGGTACCATTCTCACAGATGATTATTTGTGGTTGATGGAGAATAAATATCCGCAAATGATTCAAGTATCTTCAGATCAAACACGTGTTGGTTATTTCAAATATGAAACAATCATCCTGCAAGAATTTATGGAAGCTCTGTTGCTGCGCTTCACCCACAACAAAAAATATCCCTTGCACACTAATGCACCTGCATTACCGGTTTATCCCGAACCATGGCGATCAAATTCAGATCCACAATGGGACAATCAGCCAGAAATTATTACTTTTAACCGTTTCTTCGAGCACTCAATGAAATTCCTTGCAGACACACTCATGCTGGATGAGATTGTGATGGTACTCGGTGTGAGCAGTTCTTTATATGTAGCCGCTAACGCAACCGGTATGAAACAGGGAAGCTTTATAGGATCGGCTGCATGGCAATGTATTGGTTTTGAAACCGGAGCTGCATCCGGGGCACAACTTGGTAGCGGGAAACGTGCGTGGACGATTGCGGGTGACGGTGGTTTTATGATGGTTTGCCAATCCCTATCCACTTTGGTTCGCAATAAACTTAATTCCGTTATTTTTGTAATGAGCAATGGGGTTTATGCAATCGAACAAGTTTATGTGGATATAAATGCATTCAAGCCTGGTCCAGAAAACAAATTTGATAAATTCGACATATTACCCAAATGGGATTACATCGCCCTTGCACAAGCATTCGGCGCAAAAGGGTTTCGCGCTGAAACAGTGAGCGAATTACATAATATTCTGCATGAATTGAAAAATATTCAACACCAACCTGTACTTGTTGAAGTAGTTATTCCTTGCAAGGATCTTCCGCAACAAATGGCGCGTTTAGGCAATGAAATACTACCTGTATAAAACTATATTATTTTTTAAGGAGAGCTTACATGAGTAATAAAACCTATTCTATTTTCGGTGCAGGTGCAGCTGGGTTATATACAGCATGGCGTTTACTTAAGGGGCACACCAAACACGGTAAGGACACAGAAAAAAAATTAGTGAAAGGCGATACACTGGAACTTTACGATTGGGGTAAATATGATTTTTCAACAGAACATAGTGGAACTCGTGCGCCTGGTGCGCGTGTTTGTACGTGGCATTATAAAAAAGACAAAAGCCAATCCTATCTTGAACTAGGTGGTATGCGTTATTCCGATTGGGATATGGACGCAGAAAACGCTAATAATGGAACCGCAGCAGGACATAGAGTTGTTAGTACGGTTATTAAAGAACTTGGGCTGGATAAATATGCGGTCCCGTTTAATGAATCAGTAAATCCACTGTTTTATTTACGTTCAAAAAATTTCTTTTTAAATGAAATTAATTCGCAAAACACCGCACCCTACAATGTTGACCACTATGGTGCTGCTACATCGCCAGACAAAGGTTTTTCTATTGTAGAAAATCTTTCCGTCACCCAAAACACCGGCCCACAAACGCGTCGGGAATGGGATGCATTTTATACGAATGGAAAAATTGAAGCAGAAACAGGTGACAAATCCGTTTATCAAAAAGGCGATAAGCTTAAAGATATCGGCTACTGGAATCTTATGTATGATCAATTAGGTTCTGAAGGTTTTAATTATGCAGCCGATGGTAATGGTTACAGCTCCAATGTCATAAATTGGAACTCTGCCTACGCATTCCAGGCCAACAATGAATTTACACCGGGTAATCAATATAAAACTATCACCATTGGTTACTCAGGTATGTTCAACGCTTTGTTCGATGCCATTGTTAAACTGGCCATTGAAAAGGGGGTGAACTTTTCTTATCACCCCAATACGCGTTTGCAATCGATTATCGCTAAGGGAAAAACTATTCACTACAGCATTGCAACACGAGAAAATCCCTGGAAAAAAGCGGCAACAAAAATTACCGACGCAGCATGGCTTGCTATGCCGCGGCATGCTATCGAGCAGGTGGCCAGCGGGTCACGCCATGAGGATCAAGACGGCCTGGATGTACTTAATCATCGTAAAGTCCAGCTTTATCTTGAAGCTGCTGTAATGCAACCTTCTTACAAAATCGGTATGTTTTTTGATTCAGAATGGTGGGCACCTACCGCCGCCACGCCGCCCACTTATGCACCACAACTCACAGGCTATGAGATTACTCCGAAAGTTATCACCGAATTAAAAAATCAGGGTTTTCCCGGTAGTTATCTAAATGCACTTGGAAAATTACTTGGAACTCCTTACTCCAATCAAGGCGATTTAATTAACGCTCTTGAGCAAGCCACCGAAACGCGTTTAAGTATTAAAGATGTGCATAGTTTATTAAAAGCAGCGCTCAATAATACGATTGGCCCGAGCGTTACGGATACACCAGTTCGTCAAGTTGTCTATTTCGGCAATAATGCTACGAATCCAACTACAGATTCCGTTTACGGTTTGTTAGCCAGCTACGACGATGAAGTTTACACAACATTCTGGAAAGAGTTAGAACTGAGACCCGACGAAGAACAACACATTCCTACCATAGAAAATATACAGACACTGGAAGGCCCTAAAACAGTTCCAGCACGTATGATAAAAATGTTACGCAAACAACTGGCTGAAATTCACTTCGGGCCAAACTCGAATTACACCATGGTTCCCGAACCGCTTGAAGCTGCCTATATGGATTGGTCTTTACCACCTTTTAATGCAGGCTATCACGCCTGGGCAGCGCATTTTAATATCGCAGATGTTCAACAAAAAATTCGCAAGCCATCTCAATTAATCGAAAATAGCGATGCGAATATTTTTATTGTTGGTGAGGCTTATTCAAATGATCAAGCATGGGTTGAAGGGGCTTACTGTACTGCTGAGTCTGTGCTCAACGATTTTTTTGATATAGAACCGATCATCGACAATCGCGAATATCCATTTATTTGCTCTGCACACTAATGATCAATTGATATTTGATACAACCCATTTAATACAGATATTACCAAAGGATTATTACTATCATGTCAACTCAAAACACCAAACTCTGCCTGGTTAACTTTTCAGGTAAAAAAATCAAAAAAATGACGTCCGTTGTTGCCAACCCAAACGATTGGGACGGAGATTCACTGCCCGATATAAACTTTAATATTAATAACAGTCCCATGCCTGACCTGGACTCAAAGTGTGAAAGGGAAGAAATTGTGCTAGGCACAAGTGATGGTTGTTGGTTCAGCCTAAGCATTGAATTCGAAGGTGAAAACAGCACGCTCAGCTTCAAGATTAATCAGCTGGATGCGAAGAAAAAATTATTTGGTCTTTATTCAGATTCATTAAAAAAATCTGCGGATAATAATTACCTGGAAGTCTTCAGGGCAACGGGTGAGGATCGCTATACTTATAGCAATTCTTTTTATATTCGCCCAAGTACAGTACCCAATAATTCTCGCTGGATGGGTGAAGTGCTCGCCTTCAACTATGCAGTTAAACTCAATGATCTCACTATGCCCGGCAGCCATGACGCCGGCATGTACACCGATATAACAGAAAAAGCCAGAACACAAGCACTGAATATTTATGATCAGTTGAAGGCGGGTTCACGTTATTTTGATCTTAGAATCTGTAAATCCTCAGGTGAACTCTGGACGTATCACGGAGCCTCCTATGGCGGCAAGCTGCAAGATATTTTAAACGATGTTAAAACATTCCTGACTGAAAACTCCAGCGAAGCCGTATTTTTAAAATTTCGCTCTTACTCATCATCAGACCAACAAGACACCACTGAACTTGTTAAAAATACCCTAGGTAGTTTGCTATATAAAAACTCCATCACACCCAATTTCGCCAACCAGCCGCTAATAAATTTTTCAGGGAAAGCAGTTGCAGTTTTTAAAAGCTATGATGCCAACTTGCTCGATCCAGCTAATGGAATTTTTGAATACAGCGATTACGGCAATGAAGACACAGGTAAAATAATTCCACATACAGATAATCATAATTTTGGCGTTTACGATTCTTATGCTCATCGTAGCGAATTCGATATCATGCAAAAAGATCAGCAGCAAAAGTGGATTGATTACGGTGGTTATAATAAAGAATATTTATTTCTATTCTCCTGGACATTAACAGGAAGCACCGACAATATACTCGACCTTGAGTTGCTTTCGCGCATGGCGAATCCACAATTAGCCAATCAACTTCGTCAATTCAGTAAAAATCAAAAAGGATCACCAAATATTGTTTATCTCGATTACATTGACAATTATTTGGGTCAAGCAATCATTCATTTGAACCCAGCACTAAATGAATCTACGTTCGCTCGCAACGCCAGTGTCGGTGGTAAAAATAATTACTTGTGGGCCATAAGCACCAAAGCACGCAATGGCGGCTATGCACCTATGTTTCGCGAAGCATCCGGAGAGTGGGTAACGGTGGATGCACCAGCCGCTATTACCAAACTTTCTGTTGGGCCCGATGGAAATGCCTATGCAATTAATTCCGGCGGGCAAATATGGGAACTCGATCGAATTCAGGAAAGCAGTGCAACTTATATTCCCTATTCAGGAATTGTAAAAGACATATCAATTGGTGCTAAGGGCGCATTGTGGGCAATAAGCAGCGAGGCACGGGCTGGTGGATTCGCACCTATATTTCGCGACGAAAATAATCAATGGATTACTGTTAAAGCACCGAGCGCTGTCACTAAACTGTCAGCCGCACCCGATGGAAGTGCATATGCAATTAATTCCAGCGGACAAATATGGCGCATTGAGCGCACGCAGGAAAATAATGCAACCTATATTGCTTATACAGGAGTTGTAAAAGACATAGCAGTGGGCGCCGACGGTACAGTCTGGGCAATAAGCGACGAGGCACGATTAGGTGGATTTGTTCCTATGTTTTTAGATTCAAATAAGCAATGGGTAAAAGTGGATGCTCCAGCCGCCGGGCTTTGGGTATCTGTTGGCAACGACGGAACCGCCTACATTGTTAATGATGACGGTAATATCTGGAGCCTTAACAAACGCAAGGAAGGTGGAGGGACATTACTGTCACCTACTTAAGATGATCACGTTCAGCATCTAAAAATGGGATTGGTAGAAATTAAATCTTTTACCAATCCAATTTTATTAAAAGCCTGCTAAAAAATTCAGACAATTAACACGCCTCTTCCAATTCATACGACAATACTTCACTAATAATTTCACAAATTTCCTGGCGTTTATCATTTATAAAAAAATGGCCGCCCTGGAAGTTTTTTCGTGTGAAAGATCCAGTGGTATATTTTGCCCACTCGTCAACTTCCGGGCCTTCCACGACCGCATCTCCATCGCTATGGAAAAATACTATATCGGCAGATGTCGGATGTATGGGTTCAACAAATTGATAAAGCTCAAGAATACGGTAGTCATTGCGGAAAATGGGTAAGAAGGCTTTTACCAATTCCTTTACTTCAAAAAATACTTTTGGAGTGCCACCCAACTTTTTCATTTCTTCTAACAACAAGGTGTCATTGTAGCGATGGATATTGCGCGGCTTGGGGCAATTATGTGGCGGTTTACGACCCGACAGGAACACTGCTTTGGGCGGAGGCAAACCTGCAGCATCTAACGCTTTTGTGAGCTCATAAGCAATCAAACTACCCATGCTGTGCCCATACAAGGCGTAAGGTGTTGCCGTAACAGATGATTTAATAGCAGACACTATATCGGCGACAGTTGCTTCAATACTGCCGTGAAAGGGCTCGTCAATTCTGACACCATGACCCGCTAATTCGAGGGGAATAACTTTAATGCTTGACGGCAGCGCGCTTTGCCAACCATTGAAAATTATTTTTGCTGATCCACCAGCATAGGGTATGCAAAAGAGATTCATAATCGATTATCCATTCATGATTGTTAATTGTTTGTTAGCTCATTAGTTAATAATAATAGTTAATAGTTAAATAAAAATATTTTCATGGTACTCACGTTATAAATACTGCGGTGTTTTGTCGGTAATAATTTGAACGATATGGGTGTCCTTCTTCTCTTCTTGCCTGGCTTCAGTTTTTCTAAAGAGTGAGGAGAAATCGTCAACGTAAGTAAAAATAACCGGAATAATAAATAAGCTCAGCAGCGTCGAAGAAATTAATCCACCAATAATTGCTGTTGCCATAGGTACTCGGAAACTTGGATCTGCACCCAAACCTATAGCGATAGGTAACATGCCTGCGCCCATTGCAATGGTTGTCATCACAATTGGTCTAGCGCGTTTATGGCAAGCATCCAGCAACGCATTCAATCGTGTCATCCCATGTTTGCGACGAGCGACCACAGTGTATTCCACCAACAAAATGGAATTTTTCACGGCAATTCCCATAAGCATAAGTAAACCAATAAGCGATGGCATGGATAAGGCGTTATTAGTGATTAGCAAAGCGCCGAAAGCACCGCCAATTGACAAAGGTAAGGCTGCGATAATAGTGGTGGGTTGTAAAAAATCTTTAAACAATAAAACCAGCAACATATAAATACACAACACACCAGTAAACATGGCAACACCAAAACTGGCAAAGAGTTCTTCCATAACTTCTGCATCGCCACTGGCGATACGCTTAACGCCTGCGGGTAGATGTTGCAAGCTTGGCAAAGCATTTACTTTTGCAAGCGCTTCACCCAATGTCATTCCGTTTAATTCAACATTGATGGTGACAACGCGATTGCGATCGTAACGATTTATTTGTACCGGTCCACTGCGTAATTCCAAATCTGCAACGGTACTCAACATCACATTGCCATTTTTTCCAGGAACTGCAAGACGACCAAGTAAACTTAAATCCTGACGTGCGTCTTCAGATAAACGCACGCGAATAGGAATTTGATGCTCCGCTAAATTAAGTTTTGCAAGAACCTGATCGTAATCACCCGTGGTGGCAATACGCAGAGTTTCACCTATAGCAAACGTGGTTACACCGAGGTCAGCCGCTTTATTAAAATTAGGTGTAACAACTAATTCAGGGCTGGACAAACTTGTACTGGACGTAATATTTCCCAAACCTTCTATGGTGCGTAAATCGCGCAATAAAAGTTGCGTGCTTTGTGAGAGAACTTGCGGGTCCTCGCCGGAAAGGAATAGGCCTAATTGCTCACCCATTCCACCTGTACCCACAACAATTCTCGCACCTGGAAATTGTGCCAAATTTTCACGCAATGCAGTTTCAATTTGTGGAAGTGATCTGGCGCGATCACTACGACCTACTAAATTAACCGTTAAGGTTGCTTTGCGCACCTGGCTTGGCCCGCTGGACGAAAACATATTGCCACCGGCAAATCCGCTGCCGACGGACGTGTAAATTTGGGTAACATCCTTATCTTGCTGCAAGCTGTAGCGCACTTGTTCTGCGAGCGCAGTTGTCTCCTGCAACGAAGACCCTGGCGGTAACTCAAGACTGACAAAGGTTTGACTACGATCAGCTTGCGGTAAAAAACCAGTTTGTAAAAATGGAATTAATGCGAGCGACGCAGCAAAAAAAACAATCGCTGCAGCAAGCGTTATCTTTCTGTGCGCGATACACCAATTTGCAGCAGCAAGATATTTGAGCATGAGCGCGCTATCTTTTTCCTGTTGAACTATCGGCTTTAAAAAATAGGCTGCCATCATGGGCGTGAGAAGTCTCGCCACTAATAAGGATACAATTATCGCAATTGATGCTGTCCACCCGAATTGGGTGAAAAATTTCCCGGTGACGCCGCTCATAAAAATCGTTGGCAAAAATACCGCTACCAAGGTGAAGGTGGTGGCAATAACGGCAACGCCTATTTCATCGGCAGCTTCCCTCGCCGCTTGCAGTGGTGTTTTTCCCATGCGCAAATGGCGAACAATATTTTCAATTTCTACAATCGCATCATCCACAAGAATACCCACCACCAATGCAAGTGATTGCAAGGTTACTGTATTTAATGTGAAACCCATGTAGTGAATAAATGCGAAAGTGGGAATAATGGAGAGTGGCAATGCGACTACGGAAATAAGTGTTGCACGCCAGTTGCGTAAAAAAATCCACACAACTAACACAGCCAAAAGCGCACCTTCGTAAAGCAATTGCATTGAACCGGAATAAGCGTCAGTAACAGGGTCAACACCATTGAAGGCTTCTTTAATAACAACATTTTTTTCGTTAGCGGTTAATTCAGCAAGCTTGCTACGTACTGCTTTAGCAACTGCAATTTCATTAGCGCCTTTCGCGCGGGTAATTTCAAAACCCACTACCGGCTTGCCATCTAAAAGCGCAGCAGATTTACGTTCAGCAGCTGTATCTAATATAGTTGCAACTTGATCAAGGCGAATTCTACGACCATCCGCCAGCGACAATTCTATTGCCGCAATTTCTGCTGCATTTTTCACAGTCCCTAGAATACGAACCGTTTGTTTTGCACCGCTTATGTCCGAAGTGCCGCCCGAGGTTTCTTGCTGCACCTGTTGAATTTGTCGCGATATTTCCATCGCGGAAACATTTAATGCTGCGAGTCGTGTGGGATCCACCTCCACTCTTATTTCGCGATCAACGCCACCAATGCGCGATACCTTTCCAACACCGGGAGCGGATTGCAGTGCTTTAAATATTTTGCTGTCCACCCACCAGGAAAGATCAGCTTCATCACGCTGATCTGACGTGACAACATAAGTTAAAATCGGCCTGCCTGAGGTATTAATTTTAGTGATAGTTTGCTCGCGAA
>CBHTVU010000149.1:0-10614 GCA_966096785.1 uncultured Gammaproteobacteria bacterium
TGGTTTTTTTTAGTTTGTTTTATTTTTTTTTATTTTTTTTTGTAGTTCGTGCCGGGTTTGCGCTTGTTGTTGGACTCCCCGCTTAGTAGAAATATTGGATCTAAGAAAAATAATTTACTTAATTATAAGTAACTCGATGCAATGACACTGACTTGGTCAAATAGCTTCAGAAAATTTATACAACTTAAATCCCCAGCGCCCCTTCATGACTCCACTCGCAACGCACTTGCATATTACCTGAGCCGGGGATATGGCTTTTGCCGTTTGCTTCCCATGTAAACGTATGTGTACCTGACAATTCAGTTTCCAAATGTACGGTGGCGGAGACCCAATACATTTTACTCAGTAATTGCTCGAATTGCGCGATCCATTGATCCCATTCGTATTCAACGGCTTTGTAGGATGCACCGAAATGCATAACTTCGGTTTGATAAGAATTGTTAAACGTATTGGTATCAGGAATAGAAAACATTTCCTGACATAAAAATGGCCATTCATCCGCGTGAGGTAAGGTCAACATGGCATCGCGATTAATACGCAACCGCTCTGACTCGTTCGTTAAAACGGGAATGTCTTTTATGCAACCATAAACAATTGATTCTTGATCCATAATTGGCTCCGCATCTCATCAAATAAATTACACAAACGAAAAAATCTTTATCCCTCAATCGCTACAAAAAGAATACTTTCTTATACGAAACCGTCGGAGGCAGGACGACCTACATGGATGTAGGAAGTGTCCTAAAGCGACTGGATCGCGAAAGGACCAAGCCATCGAGCTTACATGGACCTATTCACAGCGTGTCACGTATAAGAAAGTATTCTTATATATCTAAAACGGCCACCACCAATGGCCCCTATCTAAACTATCTTCACAGCCTTGCAATTGACTGGTGTAGGTTGTCGCGCGTGTAGCGACTTTTTGAGCTGTCGATTTTAACCAGGCTTTACCGTTATAGGTTTTTTTATTAAATCCGCCCTGGCCTTCGTGATACGCGAGATACAAATTGTAAGCATCATTCGCTTTAATTTTGTTGCGAGTTTGGCTTTGATTATTATACCAGCCGATGAAATCGGCAGCATCGCTAAAGCTGTCACGACGCGCCCATATGCCACCTTCGGAGCGTTGATAATCATCCCATGTTTCTGATTTCACTTGCGCAAAACCGTATGCACTGCTGGGACGTGGGCCAGGAAAAATCCACAAAAATTTAGTGCGTGCAGGCTTTGCTTTTTGTACAAACTGGGACTCTTGATACATGATCGACATGATCACCGGAACTGTGGTTCCCCACTTATTTTCAGATTTTTTTGCCGCCTTATACCAATCTGGCTCATCCTCGAAAATATCGCAGATATTATTCGGATTTGAGGGTGGCATTGTTGCGCAACCGCTCAAAAAAGCAACAGAAAAAAACATCAACAGGAAGACTAATTTCATTCAGGTATTTGTCCATGTTGTTTTAATAGCACCATTAAATCTTCCTCAGTAAGCACTGAAATGCCAAGCTCTTCTGCCTTCTGTAATTTTGAACCAGCGCCGGGGCCGGCAACTACATAATCTGTTTTTGCTGAAACACTGCCAGATACTTTTGCGCCGAGCGCTAACAGATGCGCCTTGGCATCATCTCGGCTGAAAATTTCGAGTGAGCCCGTCAGCACATAGGTCAATCCGAGCAAGGGAGCGTCCACCGCCGTAGCAACTTCATCTGGCCAAGTGATGCCAGCGGCTTTCAATTGCTCAACAGCCGCACGATTGTTTTCTTGTTGAAAAAACTCAAATGCAAAGTGCGCGACTACAGGTCCTACATCATTCACTTGCTGTAAATTTAATTCGTCAGCAGCCGCAAAAGCTTCAAAGGTGCCAAAATGTTTTGCAAAATTGCGCGCAGTGGACTCCCCTACTTCACGAATACCGAGCGCATAAATGAATTTTGCAAGAGTCGTTTTTTTACTGTGCTCCAGCGCTGCCAAAATATTATCTGCAGATTTTTCACCCATGCGCTCCAAATTCGCAAGTTGATCACGCGTAAGTGAGTAAATATCCGCAAGATTGTTAACCATTTTTAGATCAACAAGTTGTTCAACTAACTTATCGCCTATTCCTTCCACGTTCATGGCTTTGCGCGATACAAAATGTTTTATCGCCTCTTTGCGTTGCGCCGCGCAAATTAATCCACCGTCGCAACGCGCTACAGCTTCACCAGGAACAGTTTCAACCGGTGAACCACATACCGGGCAAGTTACCGGAAAAACAATTTCACGAGCGTCCGCAGGTCTTTTTGAATCAACGACCGCAACGATTTGCGGGATTACATCACCCGCACGACGAACAACAACTGTATCGCCAATCTTTATACCTAACCGATTTATTTCGTCGCGATTGTGTAGTGTTGCATTAGAAACTGTAACGCCGCCAACAAACACAGGTTTTAACCGGGCAACCGGAGTTACTGCACCCGTGCGGCCGACCTGGAATTCGACATCCTGTAAAAGCGTGGTTTCTTCCTGCGCAGGAAACTTATAAGCAATTGCCCAACGCGGTGAGCGTGAAATGAAACCTAAGTCTTCCTGCAATTTACGAGAATTAACCTTGAAGACAATACCGTCTATCTCGTAGGCAAGCGCATTTCGTTTCTCTTGAATTTTCCGATAATACTCCAAACATTCCTGAATATTTTTTGCAGTTTGCATTTCACGATTGATTAAAAAGCCCCACGACTGTAGGGCTTTCAAAATATCCGTGTGACGAGCAGGTAACTCACCACCTTCAACCAAACCGACGCTGTACGCGCACATCTCTAAAGGACGAGTTGCTGTCAAACGAGAATCCAACTGACGCAAACTACCCGCTGCTGCGTTGCGAGGGTTTATAAAAAGTTTTTCACCTGCCGCGAGTGCCTTCTCATTAATTTTTTCAAAACCTGCTTTAGGCATATAAATTTCACCGCGCACTTCTAATACTGGCGGAAAATTTTTACCTAAAAGGCGTAATGGAATTGATGCAATAGTGCGAACATTTTGCGTGATGTCCTCACCGTTAGTGCCGTCACCTCGTGTTGCACCACGAACCAGAATACCGTCGCGATACATTAAGCTTACGGCGATTCCATCCAGTTTTACTTCGCAGGCGAATTCAACATCGTCCCTGGATTTCAAACGGTCTTGCACGCGCTTTTTAAACGCAATCAAATCATCATCGCTAAACGCGTTATCAAGAGAGAGCATTGGCAACTCATGCACTACGGTAACAAAAGCACTGAGAGGTTTTGAACCAACGCGTTGCGTGGGAGAATCCGGTGTAATTAATTCTGGATGTTCAGCTTCAATATTTTTTAACCGCTGCATTAGGCGATCATATCCAGCGTCGCTAATTTCCGGTTCATCAAGGCTGTGATAACGGTGATTGTGATAATTGATTTGTGAGCGAAGCTGTTCTAGCTCAGAGGAAATATTGGAAGAATTATTGGTGTTGGACATGAGCAATACCGGATTGATTTCCGCAGATTTTGAAAGTCTCTGTATCCCCTGCGGGGATGACGACTCCCAATTTAATTATTCAGACCGTCATGCCCGCAGGGCATCCAGTGACTTTTTTAAATCATACTGCCAGTCACAACTCAACGTGGGCGACGAAATAATTTTTTGCGTTCGAAATCGCGAATGCGTTGGCGTGAGTGCTCAAGCGTTTGTTTGGTCATGGCACTGCGTTGCTCGTCTTTCAATTCGCCGTTCAACGTTTGCGAAATTGCTTGTGCAGTTTCTACCATAAGATCAAAAGATTGCATTGAATCAGCGTCAATCGGCAAGGTCATAAACAAGCTGACGCCCGGCGTAGAAAACTCGTCCATAGTATCCAGGTCAAATGTCCCTGGTCTCACCATATTTGCCATGCTAAATAAAAGCGCACCCTCACCTTTGGTATCGCTGTAACGATGGAAAATGTCCATGCTGCCGTAACGCAAACCGCATTTCAAAACAATATCCAGCAATTCACTGCCATTAAACATGTCGCCTTTAGGAGCCATGATATTAATAATTAACACTTCTTCAGGTTCAGTCTGAGGTGCAGCAGATTTAGCTTCTTCTACAGGTTCAGCATCCTGATCTTCAACGTCAGAATAATCATCTGATTCGTCATCTTCATAATCTTCTTCGTAGTCTTCGTCGTAATCACCTTCATCCTCCGCATGATCTTCATAATCATCGTGGTTTTGGTCATGGTGAATTGCATGCTCACCGTGAAGGCCATGCTGGGAACGACCCAGGTTTTGATTAGACTCGCCTGAAAAACTTGGCTCTATACGACCACCCTCTTCCATGCGCGGCTCATCTGCATGCTCTACAGACTCCATTAAAATAGGTACAGATTCTTCAAGATTTAAACGTGCTTGTTCCGGTGTTCTTTTGACGGCCGCTTCACGACGGCGCTGCTCTTTTAATTCACGTGCTGTTGGTTTTCTTTCTCGTTGACGACGCTCCGACGGATCGCGTACAGCAACAACTCGCGCACCACCGTTTGGCAGTTCGCTTATATAACTGGGGGCAGGCTCGGTGATTTCTTCACTCTCGCGCTCGTGGTTTCTAAGGCTCTTTTTTAACGCAGGTGAAACATCTATGCGATTACGACGAGCATTCCAGGTTCTGCGAAAGCCATCAGCCAAAATAATAATGATAAGAAGAACAAGAATGCCGGTTAGCCAGTTGCTCATATATTTATCCGTCTTGTGTTCAACACTATTTTAATATTACGAAGCCGCCAATTCGGCAGCCTCATCGACATCCACAGTTACCAAACGCGATACGCCAGGTTCATGCATGGTTACACCCAATAATTGGTGTGCCATCTCCATCGCATTTTTATTGTGGGTAATATAAATAAATTGCACCTGTGCTGACATTTCCTCCACCATGCGCGCGTAGCGGCCCACGTTGGCATCATCGAGCGGTGCATCTACTTCGTCCAGCATACAGAAAGGTGCTGGATTCAAACGGAAAATCGAAAACACCAGTGCGATTGCCGTCAACGCTTTTTCACCACCCGAGAGTAAGTGAATGGTGCTGTTACGTTTGCCTGGTGGGCGCGCCATAATAGTAATACCAGTATCGAGTAAATCTTCACCGGTAAGTTCCAGATAGGCGTGGCCGCCGCCAAATACTTTGGGGAAAAGCTCCTGCAAACTTTTGTTCACTTGATCGAATGTTTCTTTAAAACGTGTACGCGTTTCACGATCGATTTTGCGAATCGCATTTTCCAGTGTTTCAAGCGCTTCATGTAAATCTGCGTTTTGCGCATCCAAATAATTTTTGCGCTCAGATTCAGTTTTATATTCATCAATTGCAGCGAGGTTGATGGGCCCAAGTCGGGTGATTCGGCCCGCTATAGCTTCCAACTCTTCCTCAATCGGTTTAACTTCTGTGCCCTCAGGAATTTCTGCAAGTATATTTTGCAGATTCAAATCTTCCTCTTCGAGCTGCTCAACAATGGCACTACGCTGATCTTCAAAACGCTGTGCAGCTAAACGCTCCTGCTCCAGATGCGCACGCACAGCTTGCACTTCCTGTTCAGCGCGACTGCGACCCTGCTCGGCATTTCGCAATTCGTGTTCAACAGTTTCCAACGCACGGCGTGCCTCTGTTAACGCGGCTTCCACGGACAAACGTTTACCCAGATTGGCATCTAACTCTAATTTGTATTCTTCAATCGGATCGCGATTTTCACTGAGCGATACAATCAATTGTTCACGACGTTCTTGCAAACGCGCCGTTTGTTCGCGCAAACGACCGATACTTAAACGTATACCATCCAATTGCGTTTTGAGTGATTGGAAACGCATAGCCAATTCGTGGGCCTTGTCTTTATCGTGGCGTGCTCGTTGACGCGCCTGATCAAGTCCGGTGCGAATATCATCGCGCTGTTTCAATAAATCTTCGCGCAGATCTGTGTCCTGCCCCATGATGTCGATAGCTTCACTCAAAATCATACGCGCTTCAGACAAATGCTCTGCTTCTTGCTCAAGTTGTTCACGCGCTTCACGAATTTCATTTTCGGCGCGTTCGCGGCGCATATTAACTTGCTCAACACGAACTTGCTTGGCGGACAACTGCGAACGCAATTCACCATAACGACGATTCTGCTCATCCGCCTCACGTCTTAATGTTTCGCGGTTTTGCTCCAATTCTTTTATTTGCTGACGACCTTCTTCAAGTTGCGAACTCAAGGTTTCAACTTTTTCTTCCGTCTCGGAAATTTTAGCAGACAGCTCTTCGATTTCCTGCTTGCGCGCAATGACACCTGAGCTTGCGTCTGAATCGCGAGCAACCCGCAACCAATGGGCGCCCACCCAAATACCATCTTTAGTGATGACTGATTCAGTGGCAGCAAGTTGCGAACGGAGATTTAAAGCCGCAGGTAAGTCATCTGCCACATAAATACCGCTCAGTACGCCTGGCACATCCCAATTCGCTTTGACTTTGCTGCTTAAAAGTGTAGCTTTTTTATGTTCAGCTGCTAACGATTTAGCATTGATATCGAATAAAACCAACTCACCTTGAGTTAAATTGGAAATGACACCAGTAACAGCGTCCAACCCATTCACACATACAGCCTGGAGCGTATTTCCTAACACGGTTTCGAGTGCTTTATCCCAACCATCCTGCACGCTTACAGATTCGGCAAGACGCGGCTGGTTTGATAAATTTTGTGCAGCAAGCCACTGCGTAACGGCTTTGTTTTTCTCACCCAGCGCCGCTTGTTGCAAGGCGTCGAGTGATGCATGGCGACCGCGCATGGTTTGCAATTGACTGCGTGCCTGGTCCAACTCATTACTAACGCGGGTATTATCATTGCGGCGTTGATCGAGTTGCTCAGTAATTATTTCAACGCGATTACGTTTTTCATCGGCCAATAAATCGAGCTCGGCTAGCTGCTCGGTAAGCTGTCCGATTTCTTCGTCGACACCATCAATTTGTAAATTGGCTTTTTCTTCTTTTAATTTTTCTATACGTTGCAATAAACGCTGTTGTACTTGCTCAAGATGCTGAATACGCGACTGCTGTACTTCCGCTTTCTGGCGTGGCTCAGCGGCGCGCTGATTGAATGCATCCCATTCATTTTGCCAGCGTTGCATGGCTTCTTCTGATTCAAGCAAAACTTCGTTCGAGCCCTCTTCGGCAGCTTTTACCAATTCCAAATCCGGCTCGATGATTAATAATTCTTCTTCCCAACCTTCGGCTTTTTGCGAATCAATTAATAAATTTTCTTCTGCTTCTTTGCAATCGCGTTGGGTTTGATCCAAATCAGTTTGTAACTGGCGTGAACGCTCTTTCGCGTGATGAATCGTTTGTTCGATGCGCGCTATGTCTGCGCCAATCGCATAGTAACGACCTTGCACTTCATTAAATTTATCGCCCATCTCTGTATATTGACTGCGATATTTTTCGATCTGGGTATCTTTGCTTACCTGATCTGTCACAAAAGATTCCATGCGCAACTCCAAATCGCGAATGGAAATTTGTTTGGCTTTAGCTTGCTCATCCAAAATTTGATATTTAAGCGCTTGCAATTGCGCCTTTAACAAGCGTTCTTCTTTTTTGTATTCGGTAAATTTTTCGGCGGACTGTGCTTGACGCTGCAAGCGTGATAATTGGCGCTCGAGTTCATCGCGAATATCAGTTAAGCGCTCAAGGTTTTCTTGTGTGCGACGCATACGACTTTCAGTATCGCGACGACGCTCTTTGTACTTGGAGATGCCGGCGGCTTCTTCAATGTAAACACGCAAATCTTCAGGCTTGGCTTCGATCAGTTTGGAGATCATGCCCTGTTCGATAATGGCGTAACTGCGTGGACCTAAACCCGTACCCAGGAAAATATCAGTGATGTCACGGCGACGACATTTTGTGCCGTTAAGGTAATAGTGGTTTTGGGCATCGCGCGTAACTTTGCGCTTGATGGAAATTTCGGTGAAAGCAGCGTATTCGCCTAACAAGGTGCCATCGCTGTTATCAAATACGAGTTCAATGGACGCCTGACCGACAGGCTTACGGCCACTTGAGCCATTGAAGATAACGTCGGTCATATTTTCGCCACGAAGATTTTTCGCGGAGGACTCACCCATTACCCAACGCACCGCGTCAATGATGTTGGACTTGCCACAACCATTGGGGCCTACAACCGCACATAAATTGCTGGGGAAGTTAACCGTAGTAGGGTCAACAAACGATTTAAAGCCTGCCAGCTTGATGCACTTTAGCCGCATAGTTCCGTGTCACTCGTAAATTCGTTAGGGCTTGAGCGGCTAGTCGCTTGATTTCATTATTATTTAGTGAAAACGCGACCTACCCGGAAAACCCGTAAAAGGCAGGATTCTACACGTTTGCGGGCGGCTTAAGAAAGGCATTTGCGTCCAAATACGGGGCGAAAAAGCGGAAACCTTATTGAGCTGGGTAAATTCTGCTCAACCCCATTCAGAGTTGAGCAATAATTCGCCAAGCCAAAGATTATTAGGGTTTTGCGGCATCTCCTGTGAACTGCTCATTGATTTCCAGCTGGATCACTTGAGGTACAGATTTCATGGATATTGGCCCCTGTTTGGCCAACCAGTCACCCACCTCAGCTTTGGCTGATCCCGAGGGCGAAACCCTGGCAACCACTTCAACATCCGCAGCCGTTGCAAGACTCGCTGCAGGTGACATGGCCATAGTCTCGTCAAGCTGAATGGTCGTAGGTAAATCTTTAACTTTTATACGAGCAATAGCCAAAGGCATGGGCGAACCTTGCCAGGCACGAGCATAAACAAAAACTACCTGGTCCTGAGTTACCTTTGGCTTTGCGCCAAGGCTAACCTCCAACTTGATGGTGTATGGAGATTTCACCAATAGATCTTCCAGCTTACCGCCTGCGGCAACATAAGATTCTTTGGCTTTTTGAATACCTGAAGATATGGCCTGAGTACTGGAAGACTCGGGCCCCAGGATGTCCACGGATTTTTGCCAATACCGAATCGTCTCGCGATAATCTTTTCGAATGTAGGCATCCATACCAAGCAAGCCAAGCGCTATAGTATTTTTAGGCTCCAAAGTAAGTGCGTTGCGGGCGAGATCTACAACCGCTGGCGTCATTTGGTTACCATCACGCAGAAACATTGCTTGCGCAAGCTCTGACATAATCATTGCAGATTTAGAGTCCAGAGTTAAAAGCTGTTGATAGGATTTAACAGCGTCGCCATAACTTCCAACTTCCAATTGTGTCCGCGCCAGTAAAAACCAATATTGCAAATTGTCTGGCTGAGCTTTTAAACGCGCCTGAAATTTTTCAATCAACTCGCGAGCAAGAGCAGGATCAGGTTTGGTGTCCACCAACATGTTCTTGTATTCCTGTTGCATTTTTTCTGTTTGCAACACATAAATTTCCACATCATCTGCACTGCCATGTCTTTGATAAAAGAAAACACCGCCCAACAATACCAAAGCGCAAAAAACTATTGCGGCCTTAACACCAAGTTTTTGTGATGAAGGTGTATTCAATGCGCGCAAGCTGGCTTCGTCATCCAGTAAATTACGTTCGAGCTCTACTTTCAACTGTGCAAATTGTTTTTCTTCAATAGCCTTGGCCGCAAAACTATTTTCAAGCTCCTGTAGATGCTCACGAAAAATGCGCACATTTTCTGCGAGACGCTGATTAATCTCAGCGTCATTTATTGCAGCCAAACCAAAGGTATGACGATGCCTCCACAAAGGCCAGGCGACAAATAAAAACGCTACTAATAACAAGCCAGCAAGAGCGAGCCACAAATTAATCATGAGCGCGGCTCCTTAGTTTTTTTATCAGATTTTTTAACAGCGGTTTGATTTTCAGTTGAATCCAGCAGTGACTTCAAGCGAGCTTTTTCTTCCTCGCTTAATCCCTGATTAGGCAGCATCAACCCGAGCTGGCGTCGGCGCCGTAAAATTATTATGAGAACAATAATACCAACAATCAGCAAGGTGATTGGTGCCCCCCAAAGCACATAAGTAACAGGGGTGACACGAGGGCGATACAAAATAAAATCACCGTAGCGGTCCACCATAAAATCAACAATTTCTTTATCAGATTTGCCGAGTTTGATCATCTCATAAAGTTCACGGCGTAGATCTGCAGAGATGGGTGAGTCACTGCCTGCAAGATTTTGGTTTTGGCATTTTGGGCAACGCATCTCTTCAATAAAACTTTGATAGCGTTGACGCTGCACATCCGAGTCAAACTCATGTGCTTCAATTGCAGCAAATGCTTCATTGCTAGCGCCTAAAAGAAGCGCTAGCAATATAAATATTTTTAAAGTAGCCCCTCTGACAGGAGGCAAGCTGTTAATTGAAAGCACCATAATGTACCCCGGGAAAAAGATTCACGGAGTATAACAAGAGTAAACACAACTAGTGAAGAAATGCTGCCCATGTTCGAAAAAACAGCGTGTGAGTTTGATATTTAATCAAAACATCCTCAAATTGAAAAAAATAAAAACTTTCTTTCAAAAATAGGTTGACCTCGGCTTTCATATCATTAAAATGCGCGGCACCTGATCGGGCGGTTAGCTCAGTTGGTAGAGCAATGCCCTTACAAGGCATGGGTCACAAGTT
>CBHTVU010000150.1:0-10462 GCA_966096785.1 uncultured Gammaproteobacteria bacterium
GTTTCTGGACCAAAAGCATCATCCAAACGCAATCGGCCAAAACGAAAACCTAACGAAGAACCCAGAATCGCCGCTGTACAATTGCCAGCGGTTACACAATTTCCGCTAGTTGTTGGATTGGTGTTCAAATCACCGGATCTAATTGTACGGCTGTCCAGGGAGTCATTTAATCTTAGGCCTAAGACTGCATTATCATATGAACCATCCGGTACAATTTTTCCTGCGTTGACTAAACGTGCAAATGTGCCCGTACCTGCAGTTAATGTCATTACACCAGCAGTCCAACTCGATGGAGTACTGGCTGTAAAACGAGGACTCCCTCCATTTAGAACATTCAGATCACTTCCACTATCAAGATTTTCAACAGAGTAGACAGGCACTGCCAGAGTTGATGAATAGGCGGGGTTATAGTTGGTAACAGTGTTATCACTCAAGTTTTCAGCCTGTAGTCGGTAACTAAGAGGCAGGTTTGGTTGCCCCATGTAGGTAAAAGCACCGCAACTATTGCTCGCTAATGGAAGTAGCAGACGAAAGTGATCCGGGTGAAAGCGCCCCACGCTGACAGGAGCTATACCAATAACATCCCCCGCGCCCAAGTAGTCACTGCCAGCTATATGGGCCTTAAGATTCACTGTACCAACCTCACTCCAATTTAATCCACTATTGCTAAAGGTGGCGCCTGTTGATCCTACTCGAGCGAAGGAGTCGGGATTTGCCAGAGCACCCGCATTACCGCCAACAGGGTTAACCACACTGTCGATCAGCAGGCCGACTGTTTCAGTCCCCGGGGAAGTTTCCCTGCCAAAATTTGGTGTCACACGAGCATTCAGTATGTTGGTGTAGTAGGAGTAGACATTAACGCTTGCTTTAAATGTCGCGCCGGCCGCCACAAACCCACTTCCAGATTGCGTTGTTGTTGGATTATCGACGTTGGATAAGGTTTGTACCGTAGAGATATTTAAATCATAGGGTTTTACAACAAATAGATTACTAGTACCCGTTAAGGTATAGGCTGGATCCGTGCTTGTCAGGCCAAGAGCTAAGCTAGCAAAAAGCTGCACTTGCCCAACATCTGAATAATTAATTGGGATCAGAGCTGAACCATTGGCGTCAAAGGTCAGATTAACATCGCTATAAACTATCGGACTCGCGGCATTTGCGTTTGCCTGGATTGTGGTGCTGTTTATCTTGAGCGTCTCGCCCGCGATGCAAGTCGTAGGATTCACACACTTATATGCCATTTTTACGGTCTGGGTAGAGGTCAGGCGCGCAACACAGGCGCCGGTAGATGTATTAGTTCTTACCGCCCTCAGATAGGTCATATTGTTATCAGGAGACGTGTTACTAAGTTTGCCTGCGATTTGAGTTGCTGGATTATCCACGCCACCGGTAAGGGTTTTCGAAAAGATAAATCCTGACGTATTAAACGTTGTTGTGCATACATTCGTAGGTGTAATCACCGTGCATGTACCGCCAATGCAACATTTACGAGCGTTGGTTGCAGCTGTCGCTTCTCCCGAGAGAGTTACAGTAGCAGTTGCGTTATCAGCTGCCGCCGGATAAAACAAATCAATCGTTTTAGCTCCAGACGACAACGCTACGGTAGTAGCTGTAAGAGCGCCAGCAGATGTGGTCAGGCTTACGTTTGTATTGATGGAGTAATCGATATTGGTACATGGCGAAACGCTGTCTGCACAAGCTCGCACAGTTACATCGGTTCCCATGCAAGCAATACCGTTAGCGGGTAGATCCAACTCATAATGATCCGGTGCAGGGCAAGTACGAACCGTGGTTAGAAGGGATTCAATTGCAGTTTGTGCCAGGGCGCCGGAATAGATATTGACTTCATCAATATTACCCAGGAAATGCCAAGAGGTTTGCCTACCCTCTGCGGATGCTGAGGTTTCGCCGCCAATACCGACAGTTCCCGTACCATCAACCCATGTACCTGAATAAGCGCCCACAGCTTTAGCTTGCAAGGTTCCGCCCTGGCTGTAAACGTAAAGTGTCACTGTCTTTGCTGTGGTATCTACCGCTGCTGCCACGTAATACCAGGTGTTGCTAGAGATAACCGCATTGGTATCTACACAAAAAACACCACAATTGGGATTAGTACCCTGCCCCGTTACAGCCCCGTTGTTAGTGACGTTTCGGTTAAAGAATCGCAATGCCGGGTTACCCGTACCATCAGCCAAGCTTAAACCCCAACCATTGTCCGCGTCGTCACGAACTAAAATTCGCTGGTGTTGCGCGCCAGCATTGGTAGAGCGAATCCAGGCGGCAAAAGTAAAACCATTAGGTAAGGTAGGGAAACCGGAAAGCTCAACGTAGTCGTAAACCCTGGCTGGTGACCCGGTCCCATCAAAAGCACCATAACGGCAAGTGCTTTGGTTGCCAGCAGTCAACGCAGCCCCCCCGGAAGTAGTAGAGGGCAGAGGGTTGCCCGTAACAGCAACCCTTGCGCGGCCATGGTTGTTGTTGCCACTGGTGTCCTTTACCTCACCTGCAGTACCATTCCAGGAAAGTTCGTCCATATTCCAGGAACCGAGAAGCACGGGTACTACCGTTGTGCCGCTACAAAAGGGCGCGAAGTTCGCGGTGGAAAAAGCTGAGGGTTGATAGTTAACACCTACCTCGTTACCACTTGCAGTAAAACTTGAACCTGAAACACCACCATCAATGGATGATTGAAAGCCAAAACTAACTGCCCCACCAGCATATATATATGCGCTGAGATCGACCTGATTTGCACCGGTAATTGTGCCGGTAGCATAAATTAGTAATTGTGCAGAAGTGAAATTTTGAGTCGCCACTTTATAACCGAGGCTGACATTGCCGTTAACAAAAATCCGTGTCGTGCCCGACGATGCGATCCTCTGTAATACGGTCTCTTGTCCCAACGTCAAATTACCATTAATCCAATAGTCCCCCGATTGTAATTGCACGACGGATTGAAGGTTCGTAGTGAACGTGGTCGTTTTATAGGTTCCATTTGCTGTGGTAAAAATTAGTGTTGCCTGCTGCGCGACAGAAACAGTTGTGTAATCACCAGAGGACTTTGACAACGGAGTGTTGCCACCTACGCCAGTAGTTACAGAAATCGACCCATTACTTCCAGTACCCGTGGAAAAAGCAACCGTTGATGTTGTAGCAGCTGCTCCGGTGGAAACGCAACTTGAACCACTGCAAGCTACCCAGGATGAATTGTCAGTGAGGGTTTTGGATTTTAAAGTCGCGCTACCGCCCGTAATAATGGAGTGATAACTCAAATTAATATTGCCAGACGCGCCTGTTGCCTGGATGCCATTCGTAAAAATAACATCGCACGCCACCGCCCAACTTTTTGCGGAACAAAAAATACAATACGCCAACACACAAAGTGTTTGAAAAATAAATTTCGCATATTGCCGTGACGCATTCATGATTCGCATCTCATAAAATATTTTGCATTTATTCCTGTTTTAAAAACGAACCCGCTTCAATTGTGCGCGTGGATCTCAAAGTACCGGAACCGCAAGTTGCAGCGCTGGAGATTCTGTAAAAACTTGTTAGCCGATTAACTGTGGCGGCCGCCGTGTAGTTTGAAGCGGTTATAGGTGAGCAACTTATTCCGTCCTGAAATGTACAAGTACATGTCACAACAGCGGAACAATTTTTTAACCCTGCAACGGTGAATGTATGTGTTGTATTAAGCCCAACGCAACGAGTATCAACTTGCTGACGAATACTGGCATCGGGATAAAATAATGCTTGCATACCACGTTGAGCACCACTCTCAGCAGCATAAAAAGTTTGTGTTGAAACAGCTTCCAGCGTTATCGATGTGCTTGTTTGAATAGTATTGCGCGAAATTGCCAGAGCAAATACTCCCATCACAACGACTATAAAAATCGCGAGCGGCAATAAAAAACCCTGCTGCCTTTTAAATGGTTTAGGGAACATTGCGTATCATCACCGAATGGTTGTAAGTAAATGACGATGCTCCGTCTTTGAAAACAATATTGAATTTCACAATGGTATTGCGATTTTCACTTCCAGCGGTTAATGCAAACGGTGTAGTAGTCCCTGTTACATTTTCTGCAAGCATGCTGAATGCAGATGAGAGATCGACACCGTTAGACGTTGCATCCTGATCGAAATAAAAGCGCAATTGATTTCCTACAACACAAAAGGCTTGCGGTTTATCGAGCAAATAAAAACGCTTGTTAACGGAATTACGCAACCAGCCTCTCGTCGGTGTGAAATTAAGTTGAGTAGATGTTCGTGAAACCAGTGTCGCAAGTGACGTAGCGCTTGAGCCGTAAAGTTCTCCTGAAGCCATAGCACCAATGCTGACAAATTGCGCAACACCAAAATCAATCGTATGAGGCGACACTACTATTGTGCTGGTTGCTGTTGCGCCATTAACCGAATCTGGTACAGATTCCGAATAGGCCGTACCTGCGCCATTCAAGGCCCCGCGATAATTTCCGCCGCTAACGATGGGCATAAACTCAATGCACATATTACTGCCAGTCAGGTCGGGATTAGTCAGGCGAACACTATAGGGTAATGAAACACGTAATTGCCGGGTCATGCGCTCAATAGCCTGACGACTAACATTCATCAATCGCGACCGAGTTTGCGTAGCTTGGTAAGATTTGGTGGACTCAGCAACAAAACTTCCTCCCAATGCCGCGAGGATCGAAAGAACAACAATAACGGTAATGACTTCTATAAGCGTAAAGCCTCGCGAATTTTTTTTTGTTATAAATTTACGTAACATTAAAAATTCGCCCGATAAGCTGCGAGTGTAATCGTTAAGCCTTTTGGAGCCGTAACCGTCACAGTAATTAACTTTTCATTATTGGTGGTCGTCACCGAAACATTTCTTGTGTAGCCCGTGTAAGGGGTGTCGCTGACATTATTGTAATCATCCACATCATTCATGTCGGCATCAGGTGTGTTATTACAGGCTGTTGATGTGACACCTGTACCTGTAGCGCCACAGGCAGGAATACCGCCGGTAGGTGTATTTGCATCGTATTTAAGTGCGAGAATTTCATCGATCCTGGCCTGAGCAAGCTCAATTGCTCGCACCTGTATAAGTGGGTCTGCACTTCGCGTTGCACTGTAGGTGTAGACTCTAAACAAACCAGTGCTCGCGATACTGATAACAATAATAAAAACAATTAATTCAATCAGGCTTACACCCTGATTTTTTTTCATTCGTAATATTATTAATGGATCAGTGCGCATAACCGGTTGCCTCTACGGTTATTAATGCACTCGCTGAATTTGCATTCAATGTAATTGTGGTTGCGGTCGTTCTTCCTAATTTGTCATAACTTAGAATTTTAGCAGCAGTTGTAACGCCACTTGGAAAACTCAAGGGATAGCCTTTGCTATGAATCACAATAGGTGTGCCATTTTCTGTGACGCTCACAGAATTGTTAGTAAGGATTAATTGAATATTACTACGCGCCATTGCAGTTTGCTGCGCAAAAAATAAGGCCGCGATGAGATCATCGCGGCCTGCTTGAAGATTTGCAGTGTTAACACTACCTAAGCGAGAAAAAAGAGTTACGGAAATAATACTAACTAAAATCACCACCGTAATTAATTCAATAAGGGTGAAACCTCGCTCTCGTTTATACATAACGTTCACATAACATCAAACTAGCAACAATCAGGGAACGCTTATACCCGTGAAACTCGCCGTTTTAACGACGCTGCCTTTTGTAAGCGTCAATGCACAGGCCTGGGTAGTTCCAATGGTTCCGGAAATGGCCTGAGTCGTGATGGCATATCCGCCTGCGGGTAATGCGGCACCCACCAACAGAGTTGAAGCTTGAGTGCAGTTGGTAATAACCGTTGCGGTTGGACCACCCACTACACCAGCAGCAGCGGAAACTCCGGCTGCATAGTTTAGTGCCATAGCGCTGCCAAGGTTTGCAGCAACTCCATCTACCGCAGCCTGTTGCGCAGCGCCAGACATATCTACAAATTTTGGTAAAGCTGTTGCCGCCAAAATACCTAAAATAACAATAACAGCAATAAGTTCAATCAATGTAAAACCTGATTGTTGACTTTTCATAACGTAACTCCGAAGGAAAGTGTGTTCAACTGATACAGTGGTTATAAAAACGCTAACTTCAAATGAAGCGGCGGTAAGCTCATCCATGGGTCAGAAGATTCGCTTGCTGACGCGTAATTGGTTTTCTTAGCTGAAATATAGACCATAACTGTAAGGTTGCCAGTGATTACAGGAATCTGAAGTTATTTTTTTATCTCATCGTGAATTGTGAAAGCTAAAATCACCTGTCAAAGGTGCATAGTCGAAATAAAATTCGTTGGGGTGATCAGTAATGAATTCAAAACGACAAACAACAGAACCCATAACACGTAAGTGATAAGGACGACTCCTATAAGCTGCTCCGTCTTCATAGGAAACGGCAGGAGCATTTTGCAAAAATTGATTCCATAAACTCAAACAGCTATTTAACGAAACCACGCCGGATTCATCATTTCCTATCGCAATAGGCCAGCCCTTGGCTGAAAAAGTTACCTTGACTTGATCAACATCCAAAACAGTATTTTTTCCTGAATAACCCTGCGCCGTTACCCACTTCGCATGATAGATATAGGCAGAAGCACTAAAGTGTTTGGAAATAATTTCAAAGCTGGAACTTTTCGTTTCGTCAATCAATTTCGAGTAACGCTGAACGCCAACCAATAAAATTAAACCTATGACGGCTATAACGAAAAAAAATTCGAATCGTGTAAAGCCAAATTTTTTTTTCATCATGTATCCTTATCGCATTAATGTTTTTGAATGGCGTACATGTCCCACATAGGCAAGAAAATGCCTAAAGCCAACACGGTAACAAAACCCGCCATAACAATTATCATTAGTGGCTCGATACGATCACCCAGTAATTTAGTATCGTATTCCACTTCGCGCTCATAAAATTCCGCAACTTCTGCGAGCAAAGTATCCACCTGGCCGCTTTCTTCACCTACCGAAATCATTTGCAACACCAGTGGCGTGAACATGCCACTGACTAGATGTGTTTGATAAAGACCTTCCCCCCGCTCTATACCCGCGCGTATGCCACGAATCTTGTCACCCAGATAATTATTATCAATCGCGCGGGCACATAACTCCAATGCATTTGAAATTGGTAAACCGGCATTCAACATTAATCCAAACGAACGCGCGTAACGTGCTAGAGATGCACGTTCAATTATGTCACCAACAATAATTAGTCCTAATTTTTTTTGCCCCCACCACCGGCTTCCATCATCAGTTTTTATATAGTGGGTAAACCAGGTTACTGTGGCGATAATAATAACTAGCATATAAAGCCAGTAGGCTACGAAAAAATTTGAGATGTTAATCAAAATTCGTGTGGGCAATGGTAATTCCGCACCGAAATTTGCGAACATATCCGCAAATGCGGGAATAACTTTAATATTAATAATCCCCATTGCGATGGTAATTGCTATCAAAACAAACATGGGATAACGCAATGCGGTTTTTATACTTTTCGACGTGTTTAGGTCGCGCTCCATGTATTCGCTAAGCTGATTAAAAACCAAATCCAGGCGACCAGAGTTTTCGCCGACACTTACCATATTAACGAATAAATTATTAAATATTTTTGGATGAAAACGCATTGCCGTCGATAGCTCAACACCGGTTTCCAAGCGCGCGATAATATCATTCAGCGCCTCCTGAAAAGTAGGATTACGCAAAGATGCCGCCAGACCGCGCAAACCTTTAACCAGCGGAATACCTGATTTTGAAATAGTGAACATTTGTCGCGAAAACATAATGAGTTCAACTGTCTCGACTTTTCCCATATTGGTAGCGCGACGAAATTGCTCACTGAGCGAAAGTGTTACAAGTTGTTCCTCCATAGAAACAGGCGTAATACCGCGCCCAAATAGCTGGGTTGCGGCAGCGTCAGTAGTAGCCGCCTCGACCTGTCCATTTATAAGTCGGCCATCCGCATTGCGGCCTTTAAATTGATAAATAGCCATAAGGTCTCAAGTCAGACAAAAAAATGAACACGATTTTTATACAACCTATCCACTAGGACACCTCTTCTATTTGCGCTGTAACACTCATAACTTCATCGAGAGTAGTGATGCCTTGCTCTGCATATTCAAGCGCAGCTTGGCTTAAGGTTTTAAAGTTGGGGCTCGCAGCTGCCGCTTGCGCAAAACCGTTAATATTTTCGGTACGCAATGCTTCGGCCAAGACCGCGTTTAATTCCAGCATTTCAAACACACCGACGCGCCCACGGTATCCAGTATTGTTACAGTGTGGGCAACCCGCGCCCATTTTAAATTGAACGGCGCTAAAATCTTTGCCTTTTGAAATAGTAGCAAGCAGTTGCGCTTCATTTGCATCGGGATTGTGGTTTTGAATACAACTAGCGCAGATACGGCGCACCAAACGCTGTGCCACAACTGCTTTGAGCGCAGTCGCTACCAAATAACCGTCGACACCTATATCAATCAATCGCAAAGCCGAGCTAATCGCATCGTTGGTATGAAGTGTAGATAACACTAAGTGCCCCGTCATGGATGCACGTAATGCGATTTCAGCCGACTCCGCATCACGAATTTCGCCCACCAATAAAATATCCGGATCTTGGCGCAAAGTGGCGCGCAATACACTGCTAAAGGTTAAACCGATTTTTTCATGTAATTGCACTTGGCTAATACGCGGCAATCGATACTCCACCGGGTCCTCTACCGTAATAATTTTTTTCTGCGGTTTGTTTAATTCAGACAGCGCACCATAGAGTGTAGTTGTTTTACCGCTACCTGTAGGTCCTGTTACCAGAACTAGACCATGTGGTCGGGTAATAATTTTGCGAAACCGGGATACCAGATTTGGCGGCATGCCAACACTGTCCAGGCTGCGAACCCCACCGGTATGATCCAACAGCCGCATTACCACTGACTCACCAAATTGCACGGGCATGGTGGATAAACGCACATCAATATTGTGATGCTTAACTTTTAAATTGAAGCGCCCATCTTGCGGCAAGCGCTTTTCTGAAATATCCAGACTTGCCATTAATTTAATTCTTACTACCAGCGCTGAGGCAATACGCTTTTCATTCATCACCTGCTCAATTAATTCACCGTCAATACGGTTGCGGATTCGCAATACTTTTTCATCTGGCTCGATATGAATATCCGACGCTTTGTTAGTGATCGCCTCTTCAAATATTTTTTGCAGTAATTTAACAACGGGGGCATCACTGTCTGCGGAATCTGCGATAAAACTATCCAAGTCTACTGCAGACTCTTGCAACTCTTCATCAAGCTCACCCGCCAGAGTCGCAATCTCACTGGCTCGGCTGTATGCAATATCGAGAATGTCCAGCAACTCTGATTCACGAACCACTGCAGGCTTAAGATTCTTTTGAAGAATGCGTTGTAATTCGTCCAGACAAAATATATCGGTGGGGTCCGCCATGCCTAACAACAAACCGTCAAAATCCTCTCGCAATACCATCACTCTATAACGACGCGCACTGGTTTCGGGTAAGGTCTTGACCAAATCTTTATCGAATCGAAATTGTCGCAATTCGACAAAAGGAATTTGTAACTGGTCGGATAACAAATTTAATAACGCATTTTCGTTAACATAACCAAGATCAACTAACTGGTTACCCAGCTTACGCCCACTCAACTTTTGCTCTTGCAATGCATGGGCTAGTTGTGTTTCGGTGATCATGTTTTTTTCGACGAGTAAATCGCCGATACGAATACGCTTCGGGGCTGCCGAACTAAACATGCTTATCTCTCACTCATTTCACTACTCGCTGCGCAACGCAGCAATTCGTTGATCGGTATATTGTGCAACTTGTTCTTGCAATTGGGGAAACTCACGCAGCCGCCGATAGGCCTGAAGCGCGTTGTGATATTGCGATAAACCATCGTAGGCAAGTGCCAGCCCCAACCAATAGGCGGGCTTGTCCCCAAAACGATTGAGCAGGCGCTGGTAGCTAATAATTGATTGTTGGTATTTTGCAGTTTTGTGATACAGGCTAGCCAGCAAAGCTCTGTAAGCTTCGTTATTTTCCGCAGCTGTCAAATCTTTTTCTAAAATTGTAATAGCTTGCAGGTCATTGCCACTAGCACTCGCTATTTGCGCTTTGATTTTCGATCCGACGTCTGCGGGCAAATATTCAGCATGGTCTGTAATAATAGCTGCGGCTTCAGTATTACCCTGCTGAATATAAATGTCGGCCAGCAAAGCGGCTGACAAAGCAGGTTTTTGTTCTACAGCAATAAAGTTTTTAAGCAGCACTTGAGCTTCTCCCTGCTTATTCTGGTTAATCAGCTCCTGCGCATGTCGCACTAGTTGCTCATCTTTCCAGGCCGCATTGGGTGAAACTGAAAGTGTTTTTGCTTCTACAGGATTAAAGGGTTTAATAATCTCTTTAACTGACTCTGG
>CBHTVU010000151.1:0-10403 GCA_966096785.1 uncultured Gammaproteobacteria bacterium
AAGGCCCGCGAAATGACTCGCCGTAAAGGCGCGTTGGATATCGCCGGTTTGCCAGGTAAGTTGGCGGACTGCCAGGAAAAAGACCCAGCTTTATCAGAAGTTTACCTGGTGGAAGGGGACTCGGCAGGTGGCTCAGCCAAACAAGGCCGCGCCCGTAAGACCCAAGCGATTCTGCCATTGAAAGGTAAAATCCTGAACGTGGAAAAAGCGCGTTTCGATAAGATGTTATCCAGCGCCGAAGTAGGTACTTTGATTACAGCACTGGGCTGCGGCATAGGCAAAGACGATTACAACCCGGATAAGTTGCGCTACCACAGCATCATTATCATGACTGACGCCGACGTAGATGGATCGCATATCCGCACCCTGTTGTTGACCTTCTTCTTCCGCCAAATGCATGAATTGATTGAGCGAGGCCACATTTACATTGCCCAGCCGCCGCTCTACAAAATTAGCAAGGGTAAACAAGAACAATATTTGAAAGATGAAGCTGCAATGACCGAGTTTCTGACACAAGCCGCCTTGGAAGGTGCAAGTTTGCACGTGAATCCAAACGCACCGGGAATTAGTGGCGAAGCCTTGGAAAAGCTTGTTCAACAGTATCGTAAAGTGATGGCGACAATTGAACGTTTGTCGCGCTTATATCCGGCAATTGTGTTGGAAAAATTGATTTATATGCCGCCGTTGCGTGCTGAGCATTTGGCAGATCAAGGTCACATCCAACAATGGTGTGACCAAATGCTGGCGCGTTTTGCGCTGGATGCCCGTGCGGGTAGCCAGAAGTACAATATTGTTGTTCGCGAGGATACTGAACGCCACCTATTTTTACCGGTGGTCGAAATCATTGCGCACGGCATTTCTAACTATTTCCCATTTAATCAAGATTTCTTTAGTTCAGGTGAATACGCCTCCATAGTCGCATTGGGACAAAACTTGGAAAACCTGATTGAAGAAGGGGCATATATTCAACGTGGAGAACGTAAGCAACCACTAACTAGTTTTGCTGATGGTCTCGACTGGTTAATGAAAGAATCGCGTAAGGGATACAACATCCAACGTTATAAAGGTCTTGGTGAAATGAACCCGGAGCAATTATGGGACACCACCATGAACCCTGAGACCCGTCGGATGTTACGTGTAACCATTCAAGATGCTATAGCCGCTGATCAAATTTTCACCACATTAATGGGCGATAACGTGGAACCCCGTCGCGAATTTATTGAAACTAATGCGTTGGCTGTGGCAAACCTCGACGTGTAAAGGTTATTAATTGTAGGCCATCCCGCAAAACGCTTTTTTTAGTGAGGGTATTACAAATAAGCAAAACTTTATTTGGCGCTTAATTCTAATTCTTATTTGTAATTAAAATGAAAATAAAAGGGAAATTGTTCAGGAAAGGCTCAGCTATACTCATTTAGTGTCATGTTTCTTACATGGCACAGACTTAACCAACAAAGTAGGTTCTAAAATGAGTGAGAAAAAAGTTGTTAATGTATTGCTCAGTCAGTTAGAGGAAGCGTTAGAAGAACGTCAAAACGATAGACGCAAACAAACCGATGCAATCAAGCCCGAAAATACTGGAACAGATCGTCGCAAGAATGATAGACGCAATAAGCCAAACGACTAAGCGAAATAAAGGGACTCTAAAGTCCCTTTTTTTACGCCGATAAAATACTGGCACCTCATACTACCGAAACACCAGGCTTGCGGTTGTAACCGTCAAAACCCTTATCTACTATTTAGAGACGACAAAAATTGCGTCGTATGTCATTTGTGTGCTCATTAAAATAATTAGTTTAACGAGAGCACTTAGGTGGCGATTTGCTGAAAACCCACGTGTACTTTCATTCCTAATTCTTCACTATTACGACATGTAGTTGGCTTTGTGCTGTAGCAATACAGGATCAACGTCCGCTATCACATCGGAATCGGGAGACTATTCAATAATCAATGTTAGTAAGGAGAGCGTATGTCAATTTCGTACCTGCAAAAAATGGGGCTTTGCCTCATTACACTGGTTCTTTCTACACCGGCTTTAAGTTTAGCGCCGCCTTCCAGCAGTTCAGGCAGTTGTGGTTCCTCATCCTCCAAATCAGTTTCCTCCACAGCGACGACGAGTTCGTCAGCAGCTCTGAGCTGCCAAGTTAATATTGCCAGCCGTTGGGGTAATGGTTATCAGGTTGAGGTTAAAGTAGGCAATCCCGGCACCTCGCCAGTAAGTAAATGGTCTGTTGTTTTGAATATTCCGATGGGGGATAGCCTTGCATCAGCCTGGAACGCGGCAACCGTATCTAAGACCACCACGTCCTATACCTTTGAAAATATAAGTTGGAATGGCCAAATAGCGCCCAAGGGATCGGTTAGCTTCGGCGCAAATTTGAATGGTAAGGGGACACCAACCTGCAGCGTGGTCGGCCCCCAGGTAAATCGCGCGCCGGTTGCGGATTTCACTGTGCAGGTCACTAATGACACAGTTCATTTTGAATCCACAGCGTCAGACCCGGACGGGGATAAGCTCACCACAAGCTTTGACTTCGGGGACGGCAAGTCACTGAAATATCAAGACGTATGGCATACCTATAAAACACCGGGTAGCTATAAAGTCGTCCAAACCGTAAGCGATGGAAAACTATCGTCAACGGCCACACACACTATTGTGGTTAGCGCTGTTGGAACCAACCACGCACCTAATGCCATTTTTTCTTACTACACCTCTGGCTTAAGGGTGCCGGTTAACGCCAGAGCATCTGCCGATATAGACGGCAATCCGCTAACTTACACATGGGATTTTGGAAGTGGGCCGACAACCCCTGATACAAACCCCAGTAGTTCTGGATATGTCGAGAACGGGGGTGGCTATGTAACACTCACTGTCTTCGACGGAAAGCTTGGAAATACCCGACAAGTATGGGTATCAGCCACTCCCTGTATGACGTCAGATCCCGCAATCAGTATTGGCATCAGTTCAGTAACCGACAACCTAAAACTTTCACTCGATGCAAGCGAATCCAGTAATGTGGATCGTTTTAACTGGAGTTTTGGTGACGGCACTACAGGAACAGGTATGTTTGCTACTCACACCTATGCCAGCGCAGGTACCTATACAGTTACTCTGCAGGCCGCCGGACAGATGATGACCGCTAGCAAATCAATAACAGTTGTGGTTAGTGGGGGCACAACCAACCTTCCTCCGGTCGCCTCGTTGAAATGTCATGGCTACACTAAATATGTGGATGACTTTGTAAACTACGTTTCAACAATCACCTTTGAGGCTGTTTGTGACGCAACGGCAAGTACAGATCCTGAGGGAGCAACCCTGAGCTATGGAATTGACTGGGGCGATGGTTCGGCAAGGCAGACTTCATCCTCGGGTAATTTCAGCCATTCATACAAAACCCGCGGCATCACCGTACCCATCACGCTTTCTGTTAGCGATGGCGTTAACAGCACCACCAAAACCATAGATTTCAAAACTATCGAGCAAACTATTCCTTCACCTGTAGCTGTTCTTAAGTGCACCGAGGGAGTAATAGTTGCAGATGATTTTGAACATGGAGTTGCCTCCTATTTCTATACCACTAGCTGCGATGCTTCGGGCAGTAGCGACCCGGAAGGCAGGCCGCTCAGCTATCAACTAAGTTGGGGGGACAATGTGGTGGAAACATCAACTACGGGCAAGTTTTACCACAATTACGCGGTTGCGGACGACTACAACCTCACCCTGCTTGTTAGCAATGGTGTGAACGCAACCTATGAAACTAAGTTATGGACTGCTCATGCTTATTCATCAGTAAATAAACCACCGGTTCCATGTTTCGATTTAACCGAAACATCAAACGGTATTGCATTGTCAGCCGCGTGTTCAAGTGACCCAAACGGTGATTCGCTTACCTACGCCTGGGATTTTGGTGATGCCTATCGTGATACTGGTGTGAGTGTGCAACATAGCTATTTCCTCCCAGGTACCTACGTCATCAGCCTCACAGTATCTGACGGAAAAACCTACACAACTACCACGAAGATTTATGAATTTTCGGTTTCGAAGAAAACAACACGTTGCGAATACAAGATTGTTAGTTCCTGGAATGGTGGTTTCCAGGGGGATCTCACGGTTTACAACGATGGCACCACGGAGACAAATGGTTGGGAAACACTGCTAACCTTTCCCGACGGTGAAACAATTAGTAGTTTGTTCAATGGCACTGTAAGCGGAACCAATCCTTACAAGGTAACCAATGCGGTATGGAATGGAAAAATTCCGCCAGGAGGTAAAGTCACTACGGGTATGCTGGTTTGGAAATCCAACGCGAGCTTACCGAATGGCCTACCAACACTTTCGGGCCCAACCTGCCAGTAATGTTTTTTGAGATTAGGGAATGAATTGCTCAGGGAGGATGATGAAAAAATGACGTGCAACCCACGTCATTTTTTTATGCTGAAATTTAGGTTATAAGACCAAAAATTTAAAACACCGGTAACGCCGTTCCATCAATAGGGGATTTCAGCACGAAGGATGAATGTACGCCGCTCACACCTTCTATACGAGTGAGTTGTTGCAGCAAAAACTGCTGGTAACCGTCCATATCTTTCACGATTACTTTTAATAAATAATCGGCAGATTGACCAGTGATTAAATGACATTCCAGCACTTCAGGATAAGAACCCACGGTTTTCTCAAATAAATCAAAACGTTCGGGCGTGTGCTTGTCCATGCTAATTTGGATAAATGCCATAAGCGTGAGCCCCAACTTTCGGGCGTTTAATAGCGCGACATAACCGTCAATGAGCCCAGCTTCTTCCAACTGCCGAACCCGGCGTAGGCAAGGTGAAGGCGAAAGGCTAATGGCGTCGGCCAATTCCTGGTTAGTGATGCGGCCGTTCTTTTGCAGTTGTTCGAGAATCAAACGGTCATAGCGGTCAAGTTCCATAGCGTTAAAAACCCCATTTAATGAAATAGATGCCCTATAAATAACATTTCACGCAATAATATTGCGCATAAGTTTTTATAGCAACAATCTTAGCAATCATTTGCTTGCGCCTCCTATCTATACTGTGTTCAACCTGATAGCAGTGCCTTTGTCTTTATAGAAAGCCAATGGCTGGAGTTAACGCCAAAAGCCAGTGCTTGGGCGGAGGGGTAAAAGTTACCAGACTTTGAAACCGCTTCCGTCAGTCATCGCCAATCAGCAATGACTTGCAAGTATTCTCCTCAGGTGAAGCCACCCGCCATTTTTAAGCATGCAACGGAGTTCGCCATGATTGCCAATCCATCCACTAAATACCAACGTTTTGTCGGCGTGAGTTTGCCCGACCGCCAATGGCCCAATAACTTTATTGTGAAGCCACCCATTTGGATGAGCACAGATTTACGCGATGGCAATCAGGCACTCATCGACCCTATGTCTGTTACTACCAAACTGCGCATGTTTAAAGAGTTGGTGGCAATTGGTTTTAAAGAAATTGAAATTGGTTTTCCATCTGCCAGCGAAATTGATTTTAGTTTTACGCGTTTGTTGATCGAAGAAAACCATATTCCCGATGACGTAACAATTGAAGTGTTAGTGCAAGCGCGTTTCGATTTGATTGAAAAAACCGTACAGAGTTTGCGCGGCGCTAAACGTGCAATTTTGCATATGTACAATCCATTAGCCCCTGCCTTCAGAAAAATTGTGTACAACACAGATAAAGAAGGCGTGAAAAATATCGCCATCCAAGGCACCAAGTGGTGTAAACAATTAACCGAGACTGCGCCGGAAGTCGATTGGACTTTCCAATATTCCCCCGAAGTATTTTCAAGTACAGAAATTGATTTTGTAAAAGAAGTGAGCGATGCCGTGGCAGAAATTTGGCAACCCACGCTGCAGAAAAAAATGATTCTGAATTTACCTGCAACCGTAGAAATGAATACACCCAATACTTACGCAGATCAAATTGAATGGATGCACCGCAATATTAATAATCGCGATTCTATTATTATCAGCGTGCATCCACACAATGATCGAGGCACTGCAGTTGCGGCGGCTGAGTTAGCGGTAATGGCCGGCGCGGATCGTGTAGAGGGTTGTTTGTTTGGTAACGGCGAACGCACAGGTAATGTGGATTTAGTAACGCTTGCATTGAATTTGTATTCTCAAGGTATTCATCCTGGTTTGGATTTTTCGGATATCGATAAGGTTAGAAAATTACATGAAGAATGTACGCAGTTGCCGGTACATCCGCGTCATCCTTATGCCGGCGAATTGGTTTACACCGCATTTTCGGGATCACATCAAGACGCTATTAAAAAAGGTTTCGCCGTCCAGAAAAAAGATGCGTTGTGGGAAGTCCCTTATCTGCCAATCGATCCGGCTGATTTAAATCGCAGTTACGATGCCGTAGTACGTGTGAATGCACAATCCGGAAAAGGTGGCGTAAGCTTTTTATTGCAGCAGCAAGCGGGTTTGCATTTGCCACGTAAGTTGCAAATTGAATTCAGCGGTGTGGTACAAAAAGTTAGCGACACTACCGGCAAAGAAGTTAAGAGTGCAGACATCGTAAAAATATTTGAACAGGAATATTTTGAAGTAAATTCACCTTTTACTTACCAGAGTTCTAAATTAAAAAACTACGACGATAGCCAACATCAAGTAGACATTATTATTTACGCCCAACACGAAAATAAAACTGTCGAAATCAGCGGTACCGGCAACGGCCCTATTGATGCAGCTGCACATGCTTTGAGTCAATTCACCGATGTGCAAATCAGCGTAGTAGATTACTCCGAACACTCCGTCGGCGAAGGCTCAGATGTTGCCGCAGTATGTTACGTAGAAATGAAAGTCGGCAATAGCAAATCTGTGTTTGGTGTAGGCAAAGATAGCAATATTATTGCAGCCGCGATTAAGGCATTAATTAATGGTGTGAATCGTCAATCGTCAATCGAAAATTGATTAATTAACTTAGGCTACATTTTCACTCTGTTAAAAAACCAAGGTTAAATACCTTGGTTTTTTCTTATTGGACATCGGGAGCTTAGTGGTATGGCAATAAATCTTACTGAAAGTACTGCTTTATTTTGTTTGTTTGCTATATTCAAATCTATAAGTATTTAGACGACGTTGTGAAACAATCGAAGGAATATAAATCGTAAATTAGTTCTCATATACGCCTTTATAATTGCCACCCTGAATCAGCTTTTAGCATTAGCAAACTTGTAATATATAACCAGAAGGACGAAATTATGGACACGAGTATTGATATTTATACCGAGTTATTGATTAAACACGGCGCAATGCAAACACAGCCAAAACAAGCAGCTGATTTAAATAGTGGTTTGATGACCAAATTCACCAGTCTTGTTGATTCAGGTTCATCAAGTGCTGGTTATCAAGTCAAGCTCACAGGCTATGCTGAATTCATACGGGAGCGGGAGCTTCAGGCAAATGAATATCAACAATTGGATAACTTATTATTAGGTCTTCGCTCCGGGCCCCGTAATGCCGATGCAAAAGCCTTAAAAGGTAGTAACAGCACCTTTAAAAAGGAAAATACAAGTTACAGAGTGGATTATCGCATCGGAAACGGAGAGGTAATCGTTTATAACATTGAGCCGCGAGATAAGTTGCAGCTAGCGCGTGATAAAGCCGAACAGATGGGCATCTATTTAGTTAGACGAAACGATCAAGGCATATGGCAAGTTGCGAGCAAGGTCGACAAGGTAACTACAGCTTATGCAGCAGTTAATGGACAATCCAATAATTTAACCAAAGCTACCTGGCTTATGGGTCAGCATCTCGAATTCCAATATAAAACTCTCAACGAATATACGTTATTTCACAATCCCAGCATTGGCGGTTTTGGTGATACCTGGGAATCCTTCCGTGACAAGATAGGCGTCACTACACCAGTAACTAAAAAATTCGCGAAATTACTGGTGGATACACAAGCTGGCAGCAACCACACAAAATGGGTTGCTCATAGTCAGGGAGGCGCTATCTTCGCCGAAGGCGTGCGCTACTTATTAAATGATTCAAGTAGCTGGTCGCTTCATAAACTTCAATTGAACGGCATTCGTAATTCAGAAAAAGGCAAGTTGTTAGACAAACATAGCATCGCCTTTCACGGTAACGCAAATAATAACGTTCGCTCCAAACTATTAATGAATCGCGCGGGCATTACCGTAATTCCCGGTCAAGCTACAGAATATGATTTTGTACGCAACATTATTGGAATGAACACATTGAACCCGCGCAAAATAATTGGTTCATTGGTGTATGCTCGCCACGTATTTAGCGGCTCCATAAGCCAAAGTCCCCACACTTTAGCGCAGACACCAGAGCAATGGCGTGACAATATGGATAATGGGCCGGGTAGAGGTCGAAGTCCAATTCAAAAAGCATTTAATAAAATTGATGGTAATAAAACTGAACAAGTTAAAGCGCTACCTAACTATCTACCATAAGATTGTAAGCATGAAAAATTTCACTACATTTAAAAGCGCATCAAAATCTATTAATTACGGTTGGGTAATTTTTATGTTATCTGCAATTGCTTCTTTGTTTTCAGCCTCTGCACAAGCAGGTAAAAAGGATCATGTTTTTCCACGGCAAATAAATTTATCGGGAAACATTTTCCATTTCTCTATGCCGGAGGATTTCAGTAAAGATATGCCTGCTGCCAATATGGTAGAGAGTTTGGATATTACAAACTTAAAGAAATTTGACGATCCGAAATACGGAAATTTAATTCGCCGTTGGTGGGATGTAAAAGAGCCAGGTTGGTTTGGAAAAAAGCTTGGTACGGTAATGATGGATATTTCGGTTCAACGCATCTCCGAAAATAAAGCAAAGTTATTTCATAGCAATTCGTACAATATTAATGATCGTATAGACTTTATATTGATGTTAGATGACGTCTATCACCAACGATATGATGCCTTGAATAAGACAATGCAGCCTGACGCTGGCAATCAAACTGCTTACAATTCCGGTTTTGTAACGGTTAGCGGAAGAAAAATTTTTGGTCTGCATCAAGATTTTGTGTCTAATAATCAAAAATGGGTAAAGCATTTTATTGCTGGACCAGATGGAGCAACAATTGTTGTCTTCGCAACCCTATTGGATGCTAACACCTACCTTTATGTAAATTTTACTTATAGCGCAAACAACAATGTGTTACCCCGAGAATTGAGCGCTGTGGCAGATGAAAAATTTTCGGTCGTTTATAAAAGTTTTAATATTCAATACAAAATAGAAAATCCGGTTAAAAATATCGTCGAGAAGAAATGGCTGGAAAATACCAATCAGGAAATTTTGGAGCAACACCGACAATCGGTATTGAAGTTGTTCTATGGTAACGATCCTGAGAAGGCCTTACTTGAGCAAGAAAAGGAGTTAAGGGAATCGCAATTAAAAGACGAAGCTGAGCTGCGTAAAGAACTTGGGCACGATAAATTATAAGTTTCTAATTAATGGTCATAACAAGGACGATTTACATGCATTACCTCCAATTAATTTCAAATGAAATTTTTTTATCCTATGCCAATGAAAACGCTGGTTGGGATTCAGCGGTGATGGGAATTTTATTGCTCAATCTCTTTTTAGCTTTCTAGGCTGATTCATTCTGGATAGTTTGGCTGCAAACTTTATTGCTTGGCCTTCCTTTGTATTTTATGGGGTTTTATTTTCGTCAGTATGTGATAAAAACGAAGTCATATCGGGATAGCTCAGCACCAATGATGGGAGCAGTAGCAATGTATTTTTTTGGCCATCTACTTTCTGGTATAGCTATTTTCATCAGTTATATTTGGTAAAGCTTTTAGCACACTATGAGTCATTTCAAGGAAGGATATGTGTGGTAAGCCCGCCTATATCCTGTAGAGAAAACTTCTTTTTCATAAGAAACCCTTCGTTCGCCTGCATCCAAAAATCGTTTCAATACGTCAAATCTGCTATAACACTGTTCGTCATTGAATTTTCGTGATTGACACTTGTCATGAGTTTGTTAATGAAGGTAAATAAAGTCTGCCAGATTTTAGATTACTGATTAAGCTTGCCTTGGACAAACCCTTGTATCTACAGGATGAGAGTATCCATGATTAAACTTCATAATATTCATAAGTACTATCGCTCTGGCGAGCAGCCGCTGCATGTGCTCAAGGGTATTGATCTCCATATTCAAGAGGGTGAGCTAGTTTCCATTATGGGTTCTTCAGGCTCAGGCAAATCAACCTTGTTAAATATCCTGGGTATTTTGGATAACCATGACGAAGGTGATTATTTTTTAGCAGGCCGCGAAATTAAGCGACTTACAGAAAAAACCGCCGCGCATTTGCGTAATGAATTATTAGGTTTTGTATTTCAATCCTTCAATCTATTACCGTTTAAAAACGCGACTGAAAACGTAGCCCTGCCTCTGTATTATCA
>CBHTVU010000152.1:0-10144 GCA_966096785.1 uncultured Gammaproteobacteria bacterium
CGAGAAAGGGCGTTAAGGTCGCGTCTGTAATGTTTCTTGCCATTGGGTCACCCCATTGGCGAAACCAGGATTCTTGGGCGGGTTGATTGGCTACGCCGCCAGTTTTAAGGGAAATGGCATTTGGCTCTTTGGGTGCATCCATAGGATACATTTTTGAATCTTGTGCGAAGGCGAGGCTAGTCAGCCACACACAACCTACAGTAACAACTTTAAAAAAATTTATTAATTGACTCATATGTGTCTCCAAAGGAATTTACATTGTTGTTATCAAAGTTTACTGCACAGAAAAATTTTCATATTTAAAAATGAAAGCAAACAGAAAAAATGTGGCGCAAAAAAAAGTTTGCGATAGTTGTGTTTTTATTCAATGAAAATTTAGCAAGCCAAATAAAAACGCAGTGAACCCGGCGTTGATATAAATCATGGGCAAATGGCTCGAGCGGTAAGGTATATGATATGACAATAATGGCGCAAGGCAGACCGACAATAATGCGCCAGAGAATTAGGGCGCGGACCTTTATCGTTCATTGATAGAGGTCCGCTGAAGGTTTAGTGTGAGAGGTAAACTTTAAAAATCTTTTCGTCGCTGTTGTCGGCAGTACTATCTTTATCGCCAGTGGTGGACGTTGTCATCCATAAATCGTCGCCATCAAATGTGGGTTCAATAGTTCGCAGACGGATATATTTACCAACAAATAATTGTTCGGTGTCGGTGAGCGAATCGCCGTTAATTGTTATGCGATAAACTCGATTACCGCGTAAACAAGCAAGATACAAAGCATCCTTAATAACTGCGATACCACTGCATGATGCCTGCGCTACCGGGTAAGTACGTTTCGGTGCCTTGAAACCCGTGGTGGCACAACCGTCATCAGATTGCGAAATGGTACCTTCACACATTGGCCAACCATAATTGCCACCCTTCTCAAGCAAATTTGTTTCGTCCAATTGGCTATTACCAAATTCCTGTTGCCACAAGCGGCCTTGCGAATCGAACGCCAAACCTTGGGGATTGCGATGACCGTAAGTCCACACATAATTGTTAAATGGATTATCGGAGGGAACGCTACCGTCAGCATTAATACGCAAAATTTTTCCGTTCAAGCTGTCGAGATCCTGCGCGCTTTCTGGTGATTGTGCGTCACCGGTTGCTGCGTATAATTTTCCGTCCGGACCGAAGCGTAAACGTCCCCCGTTGTGATATTTATTGCGACCTATACCAGTGACTAATACTTGATAAGTTGATGGCACTAAAGCATTTTCCTTGTACTGCATTCTTACAATACGATTGTCGGTTTCGCTCGTGTGATAAATATAAATCCACGAGTCCTTTGCAGGAAAATCTTTTGTTACTGCAAGCCCGAGCAATCCACCTTCACCGTCGGTGTTTTCGACGTTTGGTACAGTTCCTATTGTTGTTTTCTCTCCATCTACTATACGAACTATATCGTGTGCATCGCGACGGCCATAAAGAATAGAACCATCTGGAAGTGCAACTAGTCCCCAAGGTACATCCGTATCTGTTGCGACCTGCTCCACTAGGCATACGGAGCTGGAACATGTACTACCGGTTGTTAAAGAAATAATGCTGGTAGCTTGAGAGGTATTCTGTTGGGCATCGCGCGCAGTAATAGAATATTGATAAATTGTATCGGGAATTAAACCGGAATCCGCGTAGCTAAGCTCTGCGGTCGAACCTACTTTTTTTCCATCGCGATAAATATCGTAGGTAGTCACGGCCACATTATCCGTGGAGGCGCTCCAATGTAGTGTCGCGGTAGTTCCATTTGTCGTACCGCTCAAATTTGTTGGAACTGAGGGGGCGACTGTATCTATCTGGCATTGAGGAATATTAATCGATAGGGTTTCGCTTGCTTGCGAAACATTACCTGCTTCGTCCACAGCATTCACATAAAGGCCCCATTTAGCACCTGGTGAAAGCGTTAGTGTCGCGCTTAATGTATTGCCCGTAACACGCAGCATATGCTGGCCATCGTGGTAGATGTCATACGCTAATAGACCAAGGCTAGTTGCGGATGCAGTCCAGGATAAATCTCCGCTCTTGCAAGCGAGATTGCTTATGGTTAAGCCGCTGGGCGGCGTGGGTGCAACAGTTTCTACATCGGCTGAAGCAATTTGGCATATCTTGCGCACTCCGTTGGCTGGATTTCCAAAAACGCTATTGTTACAAGCTACTTGATCGGTGAATTGGCCTTGTCTCCAACGCGTGTTTAATCCATAGCGAACAATTTTTTTACCCGAAAATCGGCAGATTTCATCTTGATTTGCACAGGTGGTCCATTGCGGTTCGGTTGTTTGGCAACTCTTATAAGTGCCGATGAGAGGGTCACCGAATATATTATTGCTACAAGCGACCGAATTAATATAAATGCCTTGGGCCCAGCGTGAACCTGCTCCGTAACGAACTAATTTTGTGCCGTTAAAACTGCAGTTGTTGTTTTCATTTGCGCAATGCGTCCAGGTTATTTGTGCTTGTGCATTTACTGCTATACCAAACACACACAAAACGAATAAATGTAAATGCAATAAGATTTTAATGCATGAATTGCGTATTGAAATTTTTTTCAGCCATTGGTTAGAAGATCTTAGTGCGTAAACCTTATTAATTGTTATCGCCATTTTATTTCTCCGAATGTAATCATTAATCGTTTGGGCGCAACCAATTTCGGAGTACTAACACTCTGGTTCGCCGTATGACATCCGTTTATGAGTTAAGTAAAGACCGGCTACTAATCCGCATGAAAATGACAAACTAGATTAAAGCTATTGTTGTTATGGAATGGCGATAGGCTGCCATAGAGATGATAATCGCACAGGTTTATTGTGGTTTTTTAAAAGGGCAGGTTATGGCGACAGAAAAATTAATTTTTTGCGACTTTAGTAGCGCAATAAATTGCAATCATATTTTTGATGACACCTGGATTTTCGTATTCTTGTAAAACAATACATGTGCTCAAATTTCTGGCGTTACTTAGCCTGATTATTGTCACCCCAGGAGATCGTATAAAGTTCAGTTATGCGGCCTTAGGTCACATTTACTGGATTGGGCGAGTTGCTACATGATCTGGAGCTAGAAACCCGTGAACAATTGAGTTGTTGTAATTTATTCGTGTTTTGTAATATCGTCAGCATGGCTGCTAAAAAATATTTATTAGAGGTAATATCTTTTGAACTTAAACATCGCTTATCTTGCGTCCTTTTGGGCAATAGCCTTCATTATTTTTTTGTTGTTAATCCAGTGGTTAATAGCAACTAAAGCAAAAAGCACTCGCAAGGGTGCAATTCCTGGAAAGATTGACCCGTCGCTTGGACATGAATCATTTTTGTTTCGTGCGCATAGAACTTATATGAACACCCTGGAAAATATTCCCGCTATGTTGGGTTCGTGTTTTTTAGCTATATTCGTTGGCGCAGATCCATTTTGGACAGCTATATTTATTTGGCTTTTTGTTGTTGCAAGAATTATTCATATGATTCTTTATTATGCAATTGCAACCGAGAAAAACCCAAGTCCACGCACCTATTTTTTTAGTTTAGGTTTATTTGCCAACATTTGTTTATTTGGGTTGTGCGTAAAAACCTTGATTTCAATAAGCTAAAATTAGTTACATAATCTATGACGTGATTACATGCAGACAGAATTTTTATGATTCCAGAAAATATTCGGATCGAGATCCTAAAGCGTATTCACAATGCTGAAGTCGAGCACAATGTGAAAGTTGTTTATGCGGTTGAGTCTGGTAGTCGAGCTTGGGGTTTTGCCTCGCCAAACAGCGATTATGATGTAAGATTTGTTTATGTTCGCCCGAAAGATTGGTATCTAACCATTGATGTTGAAGATAAACGTGATGTCATTGAGTATCCGATTGTAGATGAGATTGATATTAACGGTTGGGACTTACGCAAAGCTTTAAAGTTATTGTGGAAATCTAATCCGGCGATTATTGAGTGGTTACAGTCGCCAATTGTTTATGTGGATGATGGTGAATTTGCGACAGCTGCGCGTGAATCTATACCGAAAATCTATTCGGTTGAAAAGGGCATTTATCATTACAGATATATGGCAAAGAATAATTTTCGTGAGCACTTCACTAGTGATCTGGTAAAGATCAAGAAATATTTTTACATTCTCAGGGCCTTATTTTCCATTATGTGGATTGAACAGTATCGGCAGCCTCCTCCTATTGAGTTTCATAAGTTGTGCGAACTTATAAATGAAAACCAAAGTCTATGTTCAGAAATTGACGCTTTGCTCGAGCGGAAGAAAATAAGTCAGGAGAGGGAATTGGCTTCGGCAATAAAACCCATAAATGATTTTATCGCGGCAGAGCTGGAGCGTTTGGAAAAGGTTAATTTGGCAGAAAGTGATAATTCCACCAGCCGAAACATAGACTTGCTAAATCATTTATTTGCAAGGCTGGTAGCTGGTGGGCAATAGGCTGAGGTGTTTTTTTAATAGCGACGCGCTTGTTGTTGATCAATCTGTTGGTTGCGGCGATCCAGTGCGCGATTTTGCTCATCGTAGTAACGATTCATTCGGTCACGTTCGCGATTAATACTTTCACGCTTTCTATTTAGTGCGTCGCGTTTTCTATTTGCCTCTTCAGCAACCGCTTGATGATCATAGTGCTGTGAACTTTGCCAGCGATCAATTTCGCGGTTTTCTTCATCTACATCGCGCATCATTTCATCGAATTCGCGATGTGCCGCTTCGCGCTCGCGATTAATATCTTCGCGTTCATAATTGACTTGCTCGCGCTCATATTGGGCGTCATATCGATTATGGTTTCGATCGTGGCAATAGCTTGGTGTCGCAATCATGGACATACCTAAAATGGCGATAGTAGTAGCTATTAATGGCAATTGCTTTTTCATATTATTCTCCGGTTTTTTTGCAGGCTAGAGACCATTGGCTGAATAAAAACTGAAGATTTTTTAAGACTTAACGTATTTTACAAAAACGTGATTTACTCTCCGCTACTATGGAGATCTGGGCGGATTTATTGGTGTTGTTAGGATAAGTAATATCAAGCGGATTGAAGTTCTATCTTTTAACCCGGTTTTTCTTTTCCTGATACTTAATCCCTTTCAAATGCTGCTCACGTGTCTCCGGATCATTGATATCTATATCATCAGTCTGATCGCCGCCTTCCATTCTCTCTTTTGGGCCATTGCCGCGTTTGTTAGCGTGGTCGTAATCTTTTTCTGTCGTCGATGTCATCGTTAAATCCTCTGATCACTAGTTTTAACCATCATATTTCTTTTGCATTAATTAGTAGGTTAATCAGCTAACATACAAATTTTAGACCTTCACAAGGCATAGATATGGCGATTGAAATTGAACGAAAGTTTTTGGTCACTGGCGATCAATGGCGAGATGCTACAGCGGTATACTTTTGTCAGGGATATTTGAATCGCAACAAGGAGCGCACAGTGAGAATCCGTGTGGCAGATAAATGTGGTTTTCTCACCATCAAAGGCGTTAATAAAGGCGCCAGTCGCAGCGAGTTTGAATATGAAATTACCTTGGTAGATGCGGAGCAATTACTTAGCTTATGTGACGGTCCTTTAATCGAAAAATACCGTCGCAAGATTGTGCACGAAGGTGTTTTGTGGGAGGTGGATGAATTTCTTGGAGAAAATTCCGGCTTAGTGGTTGCCGAAATCGAACTGGAATCTGAAGATCAAGTCTTTTCAAGACCGGAGTGGATAGGAGAGGAGGTTACTCATGATGCGCGCTACTATAATTCGAATTTATCCATACATCCTTATACTAAGTGGTAACTAATTTTTTCGTATAGCTTTTGGCTATCCCATTTATGGATTTAATTATTTTTACCTTTTCTATAAGACTGGCTACTATTCACCCACAGGTAATTAAATTCATAAGTTTTTTAGTAGGAGTAAGTCGTGGCCAAAACAGCGAGTTTTGCAGTCTTACATTTTAGTGTGGCATTTTCTGTGGGCTATGCTTTGACGGGTAGTGCTCTGGTCGGCGGCACGATTGCGTTGGTTGAGCCTGCAATCAATACCGTAGTGTTTTTCTTTCATGAGAAAGTCTGGAGGAAAATTGAAACTTATAGGTCCGATGTGGGAATTGTTATTGAGCAAGACGTGACTTAATTTTAAGCCGCGTCTTCTTCCAATTTTTTACTGCGACGATTTTCAATAAGGAGACCTATATGTACTCCAATTTCGAAGAGCAACCACATAGGAATTGCGAGCAGAAACTGTGAAGTTACATCTGGAGGTGTAAGTATCATTCCAACTACAAAGCAGCCCAAAATCACATAAGGGCGTTTTTTTATCAGCGATTTTGCGGACATGACTTCGGCAGAAATCAACAAGACAGTGGCGACTGGAATTTCGAAAATAAAACCAAACGCAAAAAACATATGTAATACAAAATCCAGATATTTGGTGATATCCGTCATGGCCGTTACACCGACCAAGCCGGATTGCGTAGTGATTTTAAATATCAACGGAAAAATTAAAAAATACGCGAAAGCCATTCCGATATAAAACAACATCACACTTGAAAAAAGTATAGGTAAAGCAATGCGTTTTTCATGTCGATACAAGCCTGGTGCTACGAAGGACCAGATTTGGTAAAGAATGTAGGGAATTGCAGCAATCAGTGCGACGAAAAAAGTCAATCGCATTGGGGTTAGCAGTGGAGAGGTGATATCGGTTGCAATCATGCTGCTATTGGCGGGCAATAATTTCATGAGTGGTGCCGAAACGATTTCGTAAATATCGTTGGAAAAAAATCCATAGAGCACAAGAAATAGCACGCCTATAACGCTGACAGTCCATAGGAGGCGTGTGCGTAATTCAATTAGATGGTGTACCAGAGGTAATTCTTTGTCGTTCTCGGCCGAGGTCATAGAGATGCTTTTTTATCCAGGGTTATCTGGTTATCTAAAGGTGGGTTGTTGTCCGCGAGTGTTGTCACCTTGGCAGGTTCTTGCAGAGGTTCAGCTGCAGGCGCTGGAGTATTTTCTGTCGCCGTGTCTGCAACAGCGGGAGCGGGTAATTCTGCAGCTGTTTCGGCAGGTTTCTCATCCATATGCGAATGATAAGGTAAATCTGGTTCGCTTTTGTATTCGTGTTGTGCGGCTTCAATAGTGTGTTGGGTTTCAGATAGAATTTTGTCCATATCCCTGCGTGCTGCTTCGAGGGTTTCCATAATCTCTTCGTTATGCAACTGGCGACGAATATCATCAACACCTATCTGACGCTCAATTTCCGAACGCGTCTCGCGCAAGCTGCGTTTTACGCGGCCAATCCACAAGCCAATCGTGCGCACGGCTTCGGGCATACGCTCGGGGCCTATGACGACAAGCGCGACTATGGCACACACAACTATTTCAGAAAAACCAATATCGAACACGGGCGTTGCCTTTGTGGAATTGTAAAGAAATTCTTAAGCAGGAAATCGTTATTTTCAGCCGGCGCCTCGCAACGCGAGGGCAATTCTCAAAATATATTTGGCTAAATAACTATCGTTATTGCATTTTATTTCTGTTGTTCTTTCTCAGGCACTTTTTCTTTTTCTACCGTGCCTTCAATAATTTTTTGCTGATCGGCAGCCAGTTTTTCCTGTTCTTTTTCTTTCTCGCTATCACCCATAGCTTTTTTGAACCCTTTAATGGCTCCACCCAAATCGCCACCTAGGTTGCGCAAACGGCTGCCGCCAAAAAATATCAATACGATGACCAGGATTATGAGTAATTGCATTGGGCTGCCAAAATTACCTGCAGCAAGAAGATGGTTTGACATAAAAATTCCTCGCTAAAAAATAGGACTAATGATTGTTGCTGCGCGATGCTTTTTCATCGTGGCCAGAAATATTAAAACGGCGCGCTAATTCATTTAATACTGCATCGGCGTTTTCACCCAAATGGGACAGCATCACCAAGCTGTGAAACCAAAGGTCGGCGGTTTCATAAATCAGGTCACTATTGTCGCCGCTGGTTTGTGCATCCTTTGCGGCCAAAATAGTTTCGGTACATTCTTCGCCGACTTTTTCCAAAATTTTATTCAAACCCTTTTTATGCAAGCTCGCTACATAAGAGGTATCTGCATCGGCGATTTGTTTACGTGTTTCAAGGATAGCTGTTAATCGCTTAAGGATGTCATCGCTCATTTATTGTTGCACTCTTTTGTAGATCTTTTAATAAATTTTTTAGTAGATCTCACTGGGATCTTTCAGCACTGGCTCGACCACTTGCCATTCGCCATCCTTAAACACGCGGTAAAAACAGGATTCTCGTCCCGTGTGACAGGCAATTCCACCGATTTGTTCCACCTTGAGAACAATCACGTCCTCGTCGCAGTCCAGGCGAATTTCGTGGACGTTTTGAACATGGTGAGATGTTTCACCTTTGTGCCAAAGTTTATTGCGTGAACGGGAAAAGTATACCGCTTGTTTGAGCTTTGTGGTTTGTTCCAATGCTTCGCGATTCATCCACGCCATCATAAGGATACGGCCAGTAGTAGCATCCTGGGCAATAGCAGGAACAAGTCCGTCGCTGTTCCAGCGCACTTGTTCCAGCCATGAAGGAGATTCAGTCATAACACATTAGCCAGTTTAAAGTTTTCAGCCAAGCCTGACAGGGCGCATTCAACATTGTCGCGCAGGTGCTGGCAATTAAGGGTGCCGATTATGGCACTGTTGACGGCATTCTGTGCAAAAATTACTTTCATTTGCTGTTCGATTATAGCCTTAACGGATTTGTTCTCCGTCTCGGGCTTTAACAAGTGGCCACTGTTGAAAATTTTCTTCAGAAGCACGCCCGTTGTGTGGGTGTTCCAGGTTTCCATCAACAGCCTATCGTCATCTTTCTCGGGGTCGAATGTTGCCATAACGACATCTGCTTCAGTCGCACACAGGCGACCACCTTCCAACGTCTTGATGGACATTCCAAAAGCGCGTATCCAACCTTCCTGCTTAAGTTTGGCTAGGGTGTGAAGTACCTGATGGTGATGAATCAAATGGTCGTCATTGCCGTCGGAGTGGATTAGTACTAAATCAAGATAATCAGTGCGCAGGCGGCGCAAGCTGCGCTCAACACTCAGGCGTAGGGAATCAGGGTCGAAACTAAAATTCGATGCACCTTCGCCATCGTAATTGTGGTTAAACTCTTCCCCAGCCTTGGTACAAATAACCCAGTTTTTCCGCTCACCCCGCAGCAAATAGCCGAGGCGCTCTTCGCTTTGGCCGTAAGCGGGGGCGGTATCAAGCAGATTAATCCCCAGGTCGCGGGCGCAATTTAAGAGTTTGCGCGCGGTGGTATCGTCCGGCAAATCGAAGGCTTGCGGGTATTTCACACTCTGATTGCGGCCTAATTTCACGGTGCCCAGACCAAGGCGGCTAATATGTAAGTCGGTCTTACCCAAACGAGTCTGTGGAAGCATTAAGATTGTCCCTCTTCTTCATCTTCATCGTAGGCTTCAGATAGTGCTTCCTGAAGTTTGTAAGAAACTGCCGCTACAGCGTCCGTTGTCGGGGGAAAGGCAATTTCCCAGGGGGCTGCTGCAATGGGAGGATGTTGTAATACGCCGCGCAAGGACGCCTTAGTTGTTTCGTTGTAGCTCGGTTGCAATCCACTCGTTTTGAGTAGATCTAAAACCTGGTTAGCAAGATTCGGTGCAAGCGTAAGCTTCGTTGGCCAGGCAACTAAAATATTTGAAAGACCGGGGGCCGTACCCACGAAAGCATTCTCCGGTCGTAAAAAAAGGGGTTGCAAAGGCTCGGCGCGTTCGATAGGCAGGGCTTTCCATTCAGCACGACTCATATCTACCCAAGGCAATAATTCCGCTAACTCCGATTGCGCTTTGGCAATTAAATCGTCCGAGGACATAGCAGCGCCTTTTTCGGCAATACTGCCACCCAAATACCAGACGTAGTCCGTGCTGCTGAGTTTGTGGCTGGAAATAGTGAGTCGCGGCGTAGTTTCGGCACCGAGGCAATGGCCGTAAAAACTATAGGGATACTGGTGCCTCACCATCACTTGTTGTAATGGTCGCAATTGCATAGCGGGGCTATTCAGGCCCAGAGAAGCAAGCAGGTCTTTGTTGCCTTTTCCTGCGCAAAAAACAAAGCGCTTGGCTCTCACCA
>CBHTVU010000153.1:0-10048 GCA_966096785.1 uncultured Gammaproteobacteria bacterium
CTTGATATCCGGAACCTGGAGATACTGACCGCGGCCATCAATGAGTATATGGGAGTATCAACAAGCACGTGAGAAACTGAAGCGCGAAGGAATGGCAAGTGTAAATGATCACCAAATTCTCCGCTCAATAACCGAATTGCGTGCTCAGGTCGATGAAGCTAAAGAAAAGAGCAAAAAGGCTCGTCGTCAGGCTCAGCGAAGAAAAGAACATGAAAAAAATACGACTCAACATAAGCCGAAAGTTATTGTGAGCCTGCCGCCTAAAAATGAAATGATATTGGATGGGCTAATTGATGGCGATATTGATACTTTCGGAGATATCGCATGAATGGACAAGACCATATTCATCCTGATTTTCATCACATACTTCATTTGTCGCAAAGAGAGCGTCTCGACTTTTTGGATGCTCCTCGTTGGATTGGCTACAAAACCGCTCAACAGATTATTGATTCTTTGCAAGGGTTGATTCAAAAACCAAAGCGTCCACGTATGCCAAATTTATTAATTGTCGGCGATCCGAATAACGGTAAAACAACGATTGTACATCGATTTGTTGAACTGTGCGGACAGGGGTTTGTGAACGAGGATGCTGAGCCTGTTAAGCCGGTTATCTTCGCTGAGGCACCGCCAAGCGCGGATGAAAAAAGTTTATATATGTCAATTTTGGAGCGCTTTTTTACGCCGTATCGTGCAAGCGATCCAACGGCTAAATTACGATATCAGGTCATTCATTTATTTCGCGCGTGCCACGTTAGAATGCTTATTATCGATGAGTTCCATTCACTATTAACTGGGTCTCCAGTAAAACAACGTGAAGTTATGAACGCGATTAAATTGCTATGCAATGAGTTGGCTATTCCTATAGTTGGAGTTGGAACTCGCGAAGCAGTCAGGGTGCTCCATACTGATCCGCAGCATGCCAGTCGTTTTGAGGTGCTCAGCCTTCCAACATGGCAGTTAAACCAGGACTTTCAACGGTTGCTTGCTTCATTCGAAAAAGTCCTGCCGTTGCAAAAACCTTCGCGATTGCATCAGCCAGAGCTTGCTTCCCTATTCCATACCATCTCTGGAGGAAATTTAGGTGATCTTCATCGGTTGCTAGTTGAGTGCGCTCGCGAAGTTATTCAATCAGGTTGCGAGCAAATTACAAAGGAAACAGTGGAAGGCAAAGCGTGGCTTAGACCAACCAGAGGCATTCGAGAGATCGTAACTTAATGAACGTTTGGGTTCGGTCTGTTGCATTTTTGCCCGACGAATCTATTTCCTCCTGGTTAGTTCGTGCAGCATTGGCGCAGGGCTGCGATCCTTTGACTCTAACAGGCGCTATTTGGCCTCGTTGGCGGGCCTGGACATTTGATATTGATAGAGGTGTTGAGGCTAGCAAACTGCAATTATTAGCCCAAGCGTCCGGTATTTCTCGTACAGACTTTGAAATGCGTTGTTTACGGAATGATGCAGAGAAAATCGCCGGGCATACGCTTCTTAATACTGGAACTTGGCCTTGGATTTTAGCGTTGGGCTCGCGTAACAGAAAACGATTAGCGGGCATGCAATATTGCCCTGCTTGTCTTGCAACTGACAATCAGCCTTATTTCAAACGAACCTGGAGATTCGCATGGCATACAGTCTGTGCTATCCACAATATTCCATTAATAGACCGCTGTTGGTCATGCGATGCGCTCGTGTGTCCGCATATGTTAGTTGCCGAAAACAAACACCTCGCCATATGCTTTAACTGCGCGGCTGATTTAAGACTTATTAAATCTTCGCCTGGCAGTACCATCTCACATGATTTTCAGTGTCGTTCGGACGAGGTTCTTTCTTCATTAAAAGGCAAATTTAATGATCAAGTTTTGCCTGCTCATCAATGGTTTGAACTCGCTAGATTCTTCGTGGTGTTGACCCGATATGCAATTCGTAATGAGGCTAGCGGAATAGCTATCGCGTTACGAAATCTTGGCTTACTTGCGACTTCAAATCGAATGCCGGTTTACGGTGTGCCTTTGGAATTGATGTCGTCCGTTCAGCGAGCAGCATTGCTTGAAAAAGTCCTACCTCTAATGTCATGCGGGCTAACTGATTTTCAGTATGCCTTTAAGTCCGCTGGTGTATCAATTAATGGACTATGTGCAATCTCATCGGAATTACCGTATGCCATACGGGGCGTCGTGGAGGGGCTGCCGTACAGGAATCACAATAAGCACCGACGGGGAGCGGCTTCAACAAAGCCCAGATCTAAGCATACGGTTTGCCTGATGTGGGCACGTCTACTCCGAAAAATGGGTTTGCGTGTCGATGAATAAACAAATCAATGTTGGTTGTGACGAGTGTGGCAGGTCGGATAAGGGCATTCATAGAGTTTATGAGGGTCATCGGTATTGCAGTACTTGTTATGCAAGGGTATTTAAAACCCGGATATGTGTAGGTTGCGGTGAGCTTAAACGTTTGCCATTCAACCAGCCCGATGCCGTCTGCGCGAGATGCAGAGCATCAAAGCCATGCGTGAGATGCGGTAAGGTCGGATCACCAGTTGGACTCATGAGTGATTACGGTCCGGTTTGCAATTCGTGCTCGCCCCATTTTCGAGTTGAAGAACCTTGTGATGGATGCGGTAAACCATCCTCTGAGCTTTCAAAAGTAACTCGCTTTCATAACGATTTGCGATTGTGCCGTTCATGCCAGCGAAGCGACTACGAAACCTGTCCGGGGTGTCATCGTTACCGACAGCTGGTCATTGGAAATGATGGGGTCCGCAGATGCAAGCTATGTGTGGAGCATCGCAATCGACATTGCCAGTCATGCGGAAAGCTTATGCCTGGCGGGCGCGTTACTGAATGTGAAGACTGTTATTGGGTAGCGGCTACTCGCAAACGTATTGCGATCAATCAACACATATTTTGCTCGCCGACGATGACTGTATTATTCGTCAGTTTTGGTGACTGGTTGATAAAAGAGAGTGGTGCGAAAAGTGCCGCCTTATCGATTAATCGCTACCTGTCTTTTTTTAGTGAGGTTGAAAAACTCTGGAGACAATTTCCAAGCTATGAAGCCCTTGTAGGGCATTTTAAAGCAGAGGGCTTGCGTAGAGTAAGGCGGCCGATGCGCTGGCTTCGGGAAACTCAAAAGCTGGATGTAGATTCTGTCGTCCGTGAAAACACTTCAGAAGAGTGCAGAATCGAGAGTATGTTGCGCATCTTCTCTGCTGATGTCATCGCATGTCGCGTTATTAATGGATACGTTAATAAGCTTTTAGTCAGAAATAAACAAGGAAAAACCTCATTGCGATCAATTCGCTTGGCATTAACCCCGGCTGTTCACTTATTAAGGCAAGTAAGCTCAACTGGGCAAGTGCTACCAGATCAGAAATCATTGGACGGCTATCTAGCCACGCATCCCGGGCAGCAAGCAGCCATTACAGGATTTATTAATTACATAAACACTAACTTTTCTCTGGATCTGGCCCCGCGTGTGGATGAGCGTTTGGTGGCGAAATTGCGAAAGAAGAAACTCGAAGAAAAGCTCTCAAGGCTAATTACCGGTGATGGTTTAATGCAAAGTAACATCGATGCATGGCTAGCACCTGCTTTGGAGTACTTCCACAAGGTTCGCCTCCCTAAAAAAAGACTGATGTCAGCGACGAATCTCATCACCTCAATCGATGCCTCCGGAATTACCGTGTGCCTGAATGGCAATAACTACTATTTACCACTATCTGTGGATGCATCTACCACTGAGTAGGTATATGTGAATAGCCTTTTGACAATTGATTTGGCGTCTCGTTACCTGTTCGCCTGGTATAGTAAAACAGCAAAAACAAGTCATAAAAATCTCTATTTATTCATTTTTACATCTTTTTATTCAAATTAAACAAATTTTATGCTAGTGTGAGTGGAAAATTTGCACTCACGCTACGACCTACCTATAATCGCGATTCAATCGATATATATGGTTATTTATACAGGTACTAAGATGGATAATTTTCAAATTATCTCGGCGCTGTGTCGGCAAGTCATCAAAGATGGGGCATCAGACGGGGCTCTATTACAAATGGAGCGCCTCTATCAGTCTTACAATGATGCAGGTAATGTCGACGAAGCAAACATGTTAAAGGGCCTTATCGAGAAGGCTAATTTGAAGAAAGCGATGACACCGGTAAAGATTGAGTTGTCACGGGCGACTTATCTTAATGGCCAGGCTCTCACTCGTAATACAAAAATTCCGGTAGATCGCGATAGCTCAGCGCCATTGGCTGAGGTGATTTTTCCTGAGGATATTGTAGATCTGGACATGCCTGTGCTGTCTACAGACCTTACTTCTGCCGTTGATCAGCTTATCGAACAATGGAGCCATTTGGATAAGCTTGCTGACTTTGGGGTAATGCCTTCATTAAGTTGCCTTTTTTTCGGAATGCCTGGGACCGGTAAAACCAAACTTGCTTTTTATGTTGCTAAAAAATTATCCCTACCATTGGTGCTCACCCGGTTGGATGGCCTAGTGTCATCTTTACTTGGGACGAGTGCGCGCAACATTTCTAATCTTTTTAATTTTGCTGATCAATACAATTGCTTGTTGCTGTTGGATGAGTTCGATGCTGTGGCGAAATCAAGAAACGACAAACAGGAAGTCGGTGAGATAAAGAGAATTGTTAATACGCTATTGCAGTGTATTGATAGTCGTTCTAAGACAGGAATGACGATTGCGATTACTAATCATGAAGTTCTGTTAGATCCGGCTGTCTGGCGCAGATTTGATATCAGAATTTTTGTAAATAAGCCAGGCACTGCTGTTCGCGAGAAAATTATTGAGCGCTATTTTCCGCCCCTTAATCTCGATGCTGATGAATTAAAGCTATTATCAATTATTACTGAAGGTTACAGCGGTTCTGACATTGAATTGATGTTAAACAGTTTTAAAAGATCAGTTGCTATTAACGGCGAATGCGATAGCTTCATTGAAATGGTGAAATCTTTTACGCTAATTAATGCAGGTCATGAAAATGAGTTCTCTCAGTTGATCGGCAATGATCATGAACGAGAGTTAATGAAAAAACTTTATAACGAATGTGGATTCAGTCAACAAAAAATTGCAAAGCTGTTTCATACAAATCAATCAAAAGTATCCAGAAATATAAGCGAGCCTATTGATAATTAATATTCTTTTCGCAAGGAGAGTAATTTGAAAAAAAATAATCCGATCCAGGTAGTTTTCAATTCAAGCGATTACATTTATAAGCCTACACCGATTACTGGCGGAGGCAAGACTGATTTCTATGCAGGACAGGATGAGCAATATGTTCAGCATAAAAAATCACTGCTGCGTGAGGTTGACAATATTTCAGCAATGTTAAGCTCCACGAGTACCCGTATAGGTATCGTTAAAGTGGAGCTTAATCCCCTTGCCTTGGCAAAGTCGCATCGCCCGACTAATTGCCTTTTTCCACAACAAAAATCTCCATTGATTGGCGGTTTAGGCATAGGACATTTATTGTTTCAGGTTACAGCGCGCTCCCTCGAATGGCTCTATGAAAAAATCCAATCATCCGAAGAGCATACTACATGGGTAACCGATGAAAATAAGAAAAAGCTGATCGCGAAACCGAGTTCCGCGAGAAGTGAAACGGGTGCAGTAGACAAAATTACCTATTTTGATGTCGATGAGAAAACAAAATTTTCTGCTGAGGATTCAATTCGGTGGTTGGCGCAAGACAATGTTGCTAAAGGTTATATAGTAGATCTTATTGAGTTTGCGGAAGCCAATGATAAAGGTTACGAAACTCGGTTAGATGATGTTCGCGCATTGAAAGCTGACCTGTCCAGACAGTTTCACTTACTTGGAGCAGGGGTGGTTCTGTCCAAGCTTTGTAAAACCGATACACTGGCTAATACATTATTCATTCGTTTACTTGAGCCACATACCTCTGAAACTATTATTAATTTTGATGACGTGGTCACCGATACTAAATTTGATCGACAATTTGATTTTAATGTCGACAGACATCGTCTCCTTTTAAAAATTCTTCGTAATAGTCAACTTGTGAGAAATGTCAGTTTGCCGCCTGCTGTTTCACGTTCGGAAAATGCATCTTTTTATACAGAAAATCATCAAGCACAATTACCTACACGAATAATTGGAAAGGACTACCCAAAGGTTGGGGTTATTGATTCTGGCATTACGAATGCAGCAGTTAAAGAATGGTGTGTCAAAATATCGAATGGTTTTGATCCCAATGATTGTGATCCTCACCATGGAACTCAGGTGGCAAGCTTATTGATTGCTGGAAAATCACTGAATCCTGAGCTTGATGGGTTGGAGGAAGATGGTTGTTTGATCTATGACATTTGGATGCCCGTTCTTAATGACAAAAGTCGTTTCCATAGTTATTTCGAGGCTTATGGAGAATTCTTTGATTGGTTAGACATGGAAGTGCGCGCCGCTGTAAAAGAGCGCGTCAAGATTTTCAATCTGAGTATTAATTTCAAGGAATATGTTAGGGATGATGCATATAGTTTTTCAGCGTCACAAATTGACCGAATATCGAAAAAATATAATGTGATCTTCGTTATTTCAGCGGGGAATCTAATCCCTCTTGATTATCGCCAAGCGTGGCCATCAGGAACGGCATTGCTGTCGGATATAGATCGCTTGTCTCAACCTTCTGAAGCAGTAACAGCTGTCACTGTAGGCGCAATTAATCCTCCAGGTTGCGACAAAAATATCCATGGGGCTCCAACGATTTACACTAGGCGCGGCCCTGGTGTGTCGATGGGCGTCAAACCTGATGTGGTTCATTATGGTGGTTTCGTTCAAAGAGGCAGCACTGCAACCGGATTAGTATCCGTCAACGGTCATGGCAGGTTTATTCAGGAGAGCGGTACTAGCTTTTCGGCTCCATTGGTCGCCAAGATGTTAGCCGCGCTGGACCATCGAACAGGGAGAGTATTAACGCGTAATGCGTTGGTTGCTATGCTGATCCATCATAGTCACTTTCCTAAGCCGCTGCTCGATAAATCGATATCGAATTATGTTAGGCGTCGATATGTTGGTTTTGGTGCTCCTACTGTTTCTGAAAACTCATTGGTAACTGACGATTCCACCATCACGTTGCTGTTTGAAGGAGTTTTAAAGAAAGGCGAAGTTGTTGAGTTCGAGTTCAAGTGGCCCAACAGTTTATTTAGAGGCGGAAAATGTTTTGGTGCGGCGACGTTGACGTTGGTTTACGATTCGGTGACAGATATCAGATTTGGCGGCGAGTATTGCCGTGTCAACATTGATGCAGCGTTGCAGCAAAATAAATATTTAACTGATGAAAAAAAATGGGCATTTCGAAAAAATTGTGACTCAATTTGGGAGGTTAAAGTTGGAAAAGATGCGAGTTATGAAAAGACTCAGATTGAGCATGGACTAAAATGGTGGCCAGTCAAAAAATATCACCGGGAAATCAAAACGGGTGTTGGAAAATCTCAGGACTGGAGGCTTAAAATTGATTCAGTTGAAAGAAATGGTGGCGAGTACCCGGATGACGGCATCTCTTTTTGTGCGATTCTAACTATTGAAGATCCTAAAAAAGAATCTGCAAATCTTTTTAACGAAGTCAGGCAGGAACTCAATTCTATCGGTGTTGAAGTAAAATCTGTCTTTGTTGCCCCAGAAATCACGGTAAAAGCGGAGTAATGATGAGCAATAGGGACCTACATGTTATTCGGTGTTACTTTCAACAACTTGAAACAACGCATCCAGCACACCTGGAGGAAATAAAAAAGGTGATTGGATCAATTGATTCATTATCCGAAAAAATGATCGGTTTGGAAGCATCGATCACGCTTTCTCGTCCCGAAATATCAAATTGCACGATTTGTCTCAAGCGGGTGTTGTCACATGAGTGAAAAATATTTTCATGTTTCCAGGCATCCAAACGATCAGCATTCAACTGATGTCGCGTTTACTCCTATAAACAGCAATCCTATCCCAAAAAAATATCTTGATTTCAAATCAGACATTGAGAGTTTTATAGTAGCTATTGATCATTTGTATGCGAAAGATGCTGCAAAAAAAAATGATTTCCTTGAGCAGGCTTACTATGCTGACTCTTTATGCTTTTCTGGTACAAACAGTGATTTCTCAACTGCTGTTCAAACACTCACAGAAATAAAATCCAAAGTTATAACTACATCATGGTCAAAAATTAGAAATAGGATATTGGCAAATTACGGCGTGGTGGTGCTTATACTAAGTATCTTTTTTCTTGTTATTTCACAATTTACAAATGAAGTGCTGAAAAACCTACCGATTGTACTGGCCGGGAGTTGCGTTGGTTCATGGTTGTCGATGGCGATTCGGACAAAAGATTTTGAATTTGACGATATCGTTAACGGTTTCAATGAATTTGATAGCCCTATATTGAGAGCATGCTTTGTTTGTGTGTTGACATCTGTGATAACAGTGCTTTTGTTAAGCGGTTTTCTAGAAATTAATATCGGTAATATGTCCTCGTCGGCTATTTCCTCAGATGGTTGGGCTGCATTTGCTGTGGGCTCAATATTTGGATTTGGAGAAAAAACTCTAGTCTCCACTTTGACGGAAAAGTCACAAGATTATCTAAATGGTGATAAATAGCATTTTGCGGTCATTTTAAGGAGTGGGTGGAATTAATGAGTTCTACCTACATCAGTTTGCTTTCGAGAAGTTTGAGTTTTTCAGAATTTACTATCAGATACGAACTATAATTTAATGTCATTTCAAGTGAAAAACGTTATTTTGAAAGAACCTTGTAAAGTTGTTGGCGGGTGATAGTGTTTCCTGGCTTAAAAAAATCTTTAACTGTTTCTAGATAATCTATTGCATGGACGATGGTTATACTGTAGTTGGTTCTTAGTTTTTCTAGTTCTTCTAATGAATCCTGAAATAAAATTACATCAAATGTATTTACCATTCGATATATTGGTAAATTACTCTGCCAAATATCGTTTTTAATAACATATCTAACGCCCTTCTCATCTTGGAGAGATCTTAGAACAACTACGGTATTTTCAATGGTTGAATTTATCTGCTTACCAGCGGCATTAAATTTATTCATTTCTAAGTCGTCGTGAATAATGTCGCTAGATGCTAAAGTGTCGAAGGCTAAATCAACCATCTCTTGAACGCTTTTTTGAGGCTTTAGATGAGTGTTTTCAATTGGAAAAACTATAGGAAAGATTTTAATTCCTTCTATTCTAAGGACTTCTGCAATTGTTTTTTGCTTGCTTAGTATATTTTCCATATTTTTTGTCAGCTCTGAGGCAACATACAAGTTATGTTTTAATTCATTCCTCAGTAATTTAAATGCATTCATTTGCTCCGATTTACTAAGCTCTTTATATTTAAGGCCAAATCCTAAACTAACAATTAAAATTCCGATAATAAAACCATACAATAAAATTATTTTTAAAATTGAAAAACCCAATTTAGGGGGAAGCTCTGGGATTATTTTTTGTTTTATTAAATACCGACTGAAGGAAAAACCTAGAAAAACTATGAACCCTATTAAAATCAACGGGTCTTGTAGATAGGGAGCAACCTTAGCAAAGTCCATGATGTTCTCGCATTTTCTATTAAATGAAAAAATTAATCCGTTAACTAATCATCCCGTGTTCATGTTCATTGGATGCCTCGATAAACGTCACTAAACAACTAGCATACTGATGAAATAATCCGAATTTCTCCCCTCGCTAAACAGCTGTGAAAGAATGTATAAGCGCTATTATTTTTTACAGGAGCAGTAACAAAATATAATGGTTATTTTCGCGCCAACTCATAAATTGTAGGCGCTGCAAAGATTTTTGCATATCTCCACTAGTATATTTATTGCTCAAATGGTATAAAAATTGTGGGCTTTAAATCAATGTAACATGGAGACGTAAAATGAAGAATGTGGCGACAAGCGTAGAAGTTGATGGCAAATCTGTTATTTTTCGAGTTTCAGATGGAGACCTGAAAAAAGCAGTGGAATGTCTAGAAAAAAATGGAGAGTTGAAATTTCATTACTCCGAGTTAGTGGTGAGAGATTTCC
>CBHTVU010000154.1:0-9988 GCA_966096785.1 uncultured Gammaproteobacteria bacterium
ACAATAGGATCCCAGTACTTCGACTAAAAAAGGGCTGATTAAACAGCCCTTTAAATGCAGTAATTCATTAGCGTATTGAGTGGCGACGGAAAAGATTAACAAGCGCAAGAAGTATAATTGCACCCAGGAAGGAAACAAGTATCCCCGGCAAGCTAAAATCGTCGCTGTTGATCGTACCTGCACCGAAGAGTGGTGTTAGCAACAAACCTCCCAAAAACGCACCTACAATACCGACGATAATATTTAAAAATACTCCTTGTTGCGCATCAGTTTTCATAACAATACTTGCAAGCCATCCAATGACTCCACCTAAAACAACCCAGATAATAAAGTTCATAAGAATGTCCTCTAGTGGTTAATTTGATATCTGCAAAATTGCATTACACCGAATAATAATATCTAAGCTCAAAATTTACGGTGCGGCACCACACTACACATTAAAATATTCCTCGTGTAAGACAAGCGAAGCTTAATTTAAAATGTTTAATTTATGACTCAAAAAAAAACCGCCGTTAGGCGGTTTTTTTCTATTGGAAAAATTACTTTTTCTTTTTTCCGCCAGATTTTTCACTAGACTTACCTTTACTCGCTTTTGATCTGTCTTCTGTATTTTGACTCATGATTAAAACCTCGTTTAGGTGAATAGTTATGTGCTAATGCACATGTATTTAGTTTTCAAATAAGAATATTAGTTCACTTATTTTTACATTTTTTTTACTAAATAAGTTTAAAAAATTAAGACTCCATCTCCGCCGTTCGATCATATCGTACGAGCTGGTTAGTTACAGTTTCAGCAGCTTTTTTTCCGGCCAGGAACGCATGGTCTGAGTTGTAATATTCCCACTCGCTGTAACGTCCTGCCAAAATAATATTAAATTTTTCCAGCCAGGCTTTCACGGTAGCAACATTTTTATTGCGAGCATGATCGTAAATCACGTAAGCGTATGGCATATCAACCAGATTAGCCGTAATGACTTTGTCTTCAGGCGTCATCATGCCGACCTTAATACAATCCGCAATGCACCGTGCAATCAATTCGTCTCCGTCAACAGGAAGCGGTTTCCAAGGTGAGTAAGAAATTTCGCAAGTGAATCCAAAACCTCCAGGTGCGTTACACTCCAAGCTTGCATTACCCTGAACAAAAATGCGATGGAAAATAGTATCTTCAGGGTAATAAATCCAATGTTTATCCGTGATATTTTCGCGAGCTATACCTATGTTAACGCAGCGAATTGAAATATGCCTCAGCCCACGAGCTGCACGCTGCACATCTTCAGGCGCGTCAGGTCCAATTAAGCGAACCAACTCCGGTAAAGGCATAGTCGAAATTAAATTGTCGTAGTGGTAGCGACGGCCATCTGCTAAGACAACGAGATGTTCTCGCGGGATAATCTGCACAACGTCTGCATTGAGCTCAATATCGCCATTGATATGTGGAATAAATCCAGACATGAGTGCCTGGAACCCACCTTTTTTGGGGTAACCGAAACGCGCGTTAGGGCCCATAGGCTTACCAACGGGCTGCAATGCACCATCGATAATTTCATCCAGATTTGGGAGTGGAACCCGGCCACCCAACCAGGAAGTTTCCATTTGTGTTAACGGCAATGTCCACAATTTTTTGTTGTAAGGGATGGCAAAATGTTTGGCAATCCCGGCACCCCACACTTTGTAAATAAATTCTTCAAAATTTTGCGTTTCACGTTTAACACCTGATGAGCTCGCGTTGGCGGTATCCAGGGTTCCGTCAGCGCAACAATCTTCCACTTTGGACAAACTACATTGTTTTTCTGAGCCATGTTCGTGGCTTGTACCGTAACGGGCGTCAATGGCTCCTACGATACAATCTTTAATAACCTCAGGTGGTAAGCCGTACAACGCGCCCTGAAAGGGATAGCGAGTGTGAACGTTATTACTAAAAACCCAGGCTTCACGGTTTTGCCAGTGCTGATTATCACCTAATAAAATATCGTAGAGTTTTAGTACATAAGGATCGTTAGAAAACATAATGTGACCGGCGAAATCGAAGGTAAAACCTTTGTCCTGAATTGATCGACACCACCCACCTACAGTTTCATTTCGTTCGAGTAAAACTGTGTCTTGATTCAAATGATAGGCTGCGCTCAATCCTGTTGGGCCGCCGCCAATAATAACTGTGCTAGCGTGACGTGCTGGATTTGCCGGCAAAGGATTAATGGTGTTTTTTAACTGGCTAGTTAGCAGATTCGAAATCTGGTCGGTCGAAGTGCTTTTAGAAATATTTTCAAAAAAATTGTTAGTATGAAATCCATTGCGCGGTGTAGTGTTTTTAATAAGTTTAATCATGCTGGCTGCTGTTTTCTCCCAAGATGTAGCGGAAACAATCGCACGCATTTTTGCAAAGGAAATGTTTTTCTGTTTTTCTGATAATGACAGCGCAGCTTTACAGGCGCTGATAAATTCTTCGTTGTTTAGCGCAATGGAAACTGTATCGCTATAGGGAATGGCTACATCAGTGATAGCAGTGCTCACAATTGGTAATTCAGCTGCCATATATTCCAACACTTTCGTGGGGCTGATGAATCTTGTCGACTCATTTAATGCAAATGGCATTAAACACACATCCCAACCCGCTAAAAATTGTGGTAACGATTCGTAGGGCTGCTGGCCCAGATAATGAATGTTATCGCGTTGCGGCAAGCTCGCAGGATCTATTTTGACTACAGGCCCTACAATAATGATTTGCCACGAGTTATTTGCGTCCGCGAGATCAGCAATTAATTTTAAGTCGAGACGTTCATCTATAACACCGTAGAACCCTAAACGTGGCGTGGGGATATTAATTTGAGCTATATGTGTATTTTCTCGCGTCAACGCCTTTGCAAAATGCGTTGAATTTACACTGCTTGGAAAGCAATGCACATTCGTATGTAAATTTCGTTTGGAGTGGTAGAGGCTTGGTCCACCTGTAAAAACTATATCGGCGACACTTAATAATGCTTTTTCACGCTGAATTAATTGCTTGGGTGCATTTTGAAATGCTGATAGTTCATCCATGCAATCATAAATCACCAGTTTGGCATGTGTTTGTTTTAACAGAGGTAAAGCCATAGGCGTATAAAACCAAACTATGGGATCTTCATCTGTGGGAACTAGGTTGGCAACAAGAGGCTCTAACTCTGCAATCTGATCATCATGAAAACCACCGGCAACAATCGGTGTGTGAGGTTGGCAGATAGTGATGTTTGGTTCGGGAGAATAGCTTTTTATGAAGCTTTTTCCTGCATTATATAAAGGCTCCTCAATAACAATAATTTTATAATGTTGCGCTAGTTGTGTTAGCAAATGTTGAGGGCGTTGATAAACAAAGTCCCAGCGTAGATGACAAAATACTATGATCGTAGGCATATCGGCTCCGTAATTCATATCAAGGCGTTTGATTCAAAAATTATAAATTTAATTAAATTCAAATAACCCAGGGCGTCAATCGGAAATTATTTATTAAATACCAATAATAAATAATAAATTTATGCGTCATGTTGTTGATTGTTCTGTCGCAGGTGTTTGTATGATGTGATCTAATTCAAATTTTTTCCGTACGATAACGAACCTTGATATTTATAGGTGCCTGTTAGTATTAGGGCACTTAAGATAGAAATTTTATTGATGTTAATAAAAAATTTATTATTTTTTATTAAATATATTTTCTATGTAATCGACCTTGGATAAGAATATGACTACAGATACCTTTGCCTACCCACGCCCACAATTGGTTAGAGAAAATTGGTTGTCACTAAATGGAAAATGGAAATTTACTTTTGACGATGAAAATAAATTACAGAATTTTTCTGACTCTCTTCCGTGGTCTACAGAAATTCTTGTGCCTTTTCCTCCCGAATCCGAGGCAAGCGGGGTAGGTGACCGCGGTTATCATCATGCGTGTTGGTATCAGCGCGAGTTTGAAATTTCCGCAAAAAATCAACGCGTTTTATTGCATTTTGGTGCTGTCGATTATCACGCGAAGGTCTGGGTTAACGGTCATTTGGTGGCAGAGCATATTGGTGGTCATACTCCTTTCTCCGCCGACATCACCTTCGCATTAGGTGATGCAGACAAACATTTGGTTACCGTATACGCGGAAGATGATCCGCATGATCTTGCCAAACCACGCGGTAAACAAGATTGGCAGTTAGTGCCTCATTCTATTTGGTATCCTCGTACTACCGGAATTTGGCAAACGGTATGGTTAGAAACCGTTGCACAAACTTATATTAATAAAATTCGCTGGACGCCAAATTTTGATGGTTTTGAAATTGGCTGTGAAACCATGATAGCTGGAGATTTAAAAGCGAATTTTACGGTTGAAGTAAAAATTTATCACAATGGAAAATTACTTGCGGACGACCATTATAAAATTATTGGCCATGAAGCCGCACGAAAAATAAGTTTGTCTGATCCTGGAATCGATGATTCGCGAAATGAATTATTATGGAGCCCCGAGCGCCCCACATTACTTGATGCAGAGCTTATTTTATTACGCGATGGTGAAGTAATTGATAGGGTGTATTCGTACACAGCACTGCGCTCTGCACATATTAATCGCGATCGGTTTATGTTAAACGGTAGACCTTATTTTTTACGCCTGGTACTTGATCAAGGTTATTGGCCCGACACACTGTTAACAGCACCCTCCGACGAAGCGCTGCGAAGAGATGTTGAGCTTACCAAGGCCATGGGTTTTAACGGCGTTAGAAAACATCAAAAAATTGAAGACCCTCGCTATTTATATTGGGCCGACAAGTTGGGTTTGTTAGTTTGGGAGGAGATGCCTTCCGCTTATAGATTTACACCAACCGCAGTTAAACGTTTGGTGCATGAATGGGAGCAAGTGATTGATCGCGATTACAGTCACCCCTGTATAATTGTTTGGGTTCCTTTCAACGAATCCTGGGGTGTACCAAATTTAACTTCAACACAAGCACACAGAAACGCTGTTGAAGCACTCTATCATTTAACGCGAACATTTGATTCAACTCGCCCGGTCATCGGCAATGATGGTTGGGAGGCTTCCGCGACTGATTTAATTGGTATTCACGATTACGATGCAAATCCGCTTAGTATGGCTGCGCGTTATGGTTCTTCCGTTCAACAAGAATTATTTGATCGCCGTCGTCCCGGTGGAAGAATCTTAACTCTTGATGGTTATCCTCACCGCGGGCAACCAATTGTACTTACAGAATTCGGCGGCATCGCTTATGCAAAACAACGCCATTCGGAAGAGGGGCAGGAGATGTGGGGCTATTCACAAGCCTCCAGTGATGAAGATTTTTTCTCCCGCTACCAAAAGCTTTTGGAAGTTGTAAATGATACACCTATGTTTAGCGGCTTTTGCTATACGCAATTTGCAGACACGTTTCAAGAGGCCAACGGCCTCCTCTTTGCTGACCGCACACCTAAATTACCTCTTGAAAGAATTTCGGCGGCAACGCGTAATCAAAAATAGACATTATTGAAACCAGATTTTCCAACACATTATTTTCAAACAATTTAGATCATTAGATTCGATTCAAATTGCGCGAAAACTAAAGGTCCATAATGATATTGAATACACCAAACGCATCAATTCCTATCTGGGGTGGAATTGAGTGTACCGTTCACCGTCTTGGAGATAGTTTTGGCGATCAACTAAAACGCAATGGCCACGACTTACGAGCGTCTGATATAAAGCTCATTGCTGATTTAGGTATCAAAACTCTGCGCTATCCGATTCTCTGGGAGCGAGTCGCGCCCAAATGTTTATCCTCAGCTGATTGGTCGTGGGTCGATGAACGGCTAGGGCTTTTAAGCGAGTTTAATATTAACCCCATTGCAGGCCTATTACATCACGGTAGCGGTCCTTCTTACACGAGTTTACTTGATCCGGATTTTCCGCAAAAGTTTGTTGAATTTGCAGTTGCAGTTGCAGAACGCTATCCGTGGCTTGAAATGTTCACACCTATAAACGAACCTTTAACGACGGCCAGATTCAGTTGTCTTTATGGCGTGTGGTATCCCCATTTAAAAAATGATAATGCTTTTTCAGTAGCTGTGCTGAATGAATGTAAAGCCACGATTATGGCGATGCGGGAGATCAAAAAAATTATACCTGGTGCCAAGCTTTTGCAAACGGAAGATCTTGGAAAATGCCACGGAATTGAGAAACTCCATTACCAATGTAATTTTGAAAATGAACGACGCTGGATCTCATTGGATATACTCACCGGAAAGCTCATGGACAATAAAACCATGTGCAATTTTTTTCGACATTCGGCACAAGTTCCCCAATCAACACTGGATTATTTTTCTGAGAATTTTTATTCACCCGATATCATAGGTATTAATCATTACATTACCAGTGAACGCTTTCTCGATGATGATCGAGAGAAATATCCGCAGTGGTCGCATGCACATAACGGAAAACACAATTATTCCGACGTGGATATTTTGCGAGCGGATCTCCACAAGCGCGAAGGACATTATAAGATTCTGAAATCTGTGACGGATCGCTACAACTTGCCCATTGCGCTTACTGAGGTTCATCTCGGTTCACCACGAGAAGCGCAGCTCCGCTGGTTTATGGAGGCCTATGAGGCATGTGCACAGCTTAAGCGGGATGGTGTGGATATTCGTGCAATTACTGCTTGGTCATTACTCGGAGCTTATGATTGGAACAGTTTGCTGACACAAAAGAATAATTTTTATGAATCAGGTGCATTTGATGTAAGGGGAGGGCAGCCGAGACCTACGGCTATAGCGCACCTCATACAACAATTATGTGAAAACAAATCGCCGGATCACCCGGTCTTACAGGCCGATGGTTGGTGGAAGAATCATGACCATGTGCATTTTGCATTTGGCGAGTCAAAGAACGCTAGAAGTTTGCCTTGCATTGAAAAAATGTATCCAGAAAATTTAATGGATAACAATGTTCAACCTTTGCTCATCATAGGCGCGAATGGAACTCTTGGGAGGGCATTTGCACATATTTGTAGTATGAGAAATATAGCTTATGTGTTGTTATCTAGAAATGAGATGGACATTGGCGATAAATTATCGGTTGAATCCTGTATAAAAAAACACGAGCCTTGGGCCCTTATAAACGCAGCAGGTTTTGTTCGCGTGGATGAGGCTGAATCTATGCGCGACCTGTGCTTTCGTGATAACGCAGAAGGGCCCGTTGTACTTGCAAAAACCTGCGCGAAATATGGGGTGAATTTTCTTACGTTTTCCAGTGATCTTGTTTTTGATGGAAACACAAGAAAACCATATTGTGAGACCAGCTCTACAGCGCCCCTAAATATGTACGGTGTATCCAAAGCTTATGCAGAAAAATACGTACTTGTAGAAAATCCCTCTGCGTTGATCATTCGAACCAGTGCGTTTTTTGGTCCATGGGATGAATTTAATTTCTTAGCGCGCATGAAAAAGTCATTGTGCGATGGAGAAAAATTTTATGTGGCAAATGATCAGACAGTCACACCAACTTATATACCTGACCTGGTTAACAATTCTCTCGATTTACTGATTGATCAAGCCAGTGGTATTTGGCATCTCACAAATTCAACAACAGTTACCTGGTCTGAATTCGCATCACATGTCGCAACTATGGCGCAACTGGATACAGATTTAATTGTGCCTATGGCGAGCAAAAACTTGGGGCTAATAGCAAAACGACCGACCTTTAGTGCCTTACAAAGCGAGAAGGGCATAGCTCTACCTTCATTGGACGATGCGACCTTGCGTTTTTTTAAACATCTTCCTAATGAAAGGAAGGGCTTACAAAATTCCTCCGAGAATAATTATCACAGGAAAACTTCAAAAGCCGTGTAATTTGGATTGGCATGATTTAATTTTTATTCAATGTAGAATGTGTAAACAGAGCACGCAGTTCACGAGCAATATCTGCAAGGCGATAGGGTTTGGAAATTAATGGGAAATCGCTGGCGTTTGTCATTTCCAAAGCCTTTCCAGGATATCCGGAAGCCAAAAGGATTTTGATGGACGGAGCCAACAGCTTTGCGTGTTGTGCGAGTTCAACGCCATTCATACCGGGCATGGCTACATCGCTGAAAAGAAGATCTATATCTTTGTGCTCACTCAAAATATTAATGGCTTCTTCTGCATTATGTGCAGCAAAGACGTTGTACCCTAGTATCTTAAATAATTCCACTGCCATATCCAGAACATCGGGTTGATCATCAACAACAAGTGCTTGTTCTAGTTTTTTTACTGCTGCTGGATCTGTATCAGGAATTATGGGTAATAAAATAGATATGACTGTTCCTTCTCCTTCAACGGAATCAATTTTCAGATCCCCTTTGCTTTGGGTAACAAAACCATATACCTGACTCAGCCCCAAACCAGTTCCTTTACCAATCGCTTTGGTTGTAAAAAAGGGTTCGATTACTTTCGAAATTAATTCTTTAGGAATGCCGTGACCTGAATCTTTAACATCCACTTTTACATAATTGCCTTCTGGCAAATTATTTACTTCGTCGGTTATTAATTTAACAGGGGATGTTTCAATACCAATGCAACCACCTTCTGAGGTAGCGTCTCTTGCATTTACCACAAGATTCAGTAGGGCAGCCTCAAACAAACTTGCATCTATTTTCACGTTAGGAAGGGATTCGGCGAGTTTGATATCAAATTTTAGGCTTTTATCGTTTGCGCGACGCAACACCGATTCAAATGACCTTATGATCTGGTTAATATTTTGTGGTTCGGGATTGGATGGTTGCTGCCTGGCAAACGTTAATAATTGTTGAATCAATGTTGCGCCGCGTTGCGCTGCGCGCTGCATACTATCGATCACTTTAATATCTTTCGGATCTGTCGCACGCGTTTGCAAAATCGCGAGACCATTGGTGAGAATATTCAGCAAATTATTAAAATCGTGCGCTACGCCACCGGTGATTTGTCCCATGGATTCCATTTTCTGTGCTTGAAATAATGCTAGCTGGGCCTTTTCAAGCGCTGCGGCAGTTTCACGACGCTCGGTGATATCGCGAGTTACTTTAGCAAATCCAATCAGCTCCCCCATATCGTTGTGAATTGCGTCGATCACGACATGTGCCCAGAAGTGTGACCCGTCTTTACGAACACGCCATCCTTCATTTTCAAAACGACCTTCACTGGCAGCGGTAGAAAGTGCGCGAGATGGCAAAAGTTGTTTTCGATCTTCTTCTGTATAAAATCTGGAAAAATGACTGCCGATGATTTCGTTGTCGAGATATCCCTTGATGCGTTTTGCACCCGAGTTCCAATTAGTGACAATTCCTTCAGGCGACAACATGAAAATGGCGTAATCAGTAACACCTTGAACGAGTAAACGAAACCGCTCTTCGCTTTCATGGAGCGCATCGGCCGCACGTTTACGTTCGGTAATATCACGAGTAACTTTTGCAAATCCAATCAGCTTTCCCTCGCTGTCTTTTATAGGATCGATTACCACATTCGCCCAAAAACGTGTTCCGTCTTTTCTTACCCGCCAACCTTCTGCTTCAAATTTCCCATCTGTCAATGCAGTTTGTAGAGCTCGCTGTGGAAGATCTGCAATCTGATCTTCTTCTGTATAAAATCGTGAAAAATGTTGACCGAGAATTTCATCCGATGTGTAACCTTTAAAACGTTCAGCCCCCGCGTTCCAACTGCTGACAATTCCTTCAGGAGTTAACATGTAGATAGCATAATCTGTGACAGCGGTGACTAAAAGATGGAGTCGTTCGCCTGTGGTGAGATGCGAAATAGTATTATGGCTAGTCGACACAGTCAGGTCCTCAATTGTTTTCAAATACCACAGTTACTCCTGCGTTTCCGCCACAGGTAGAAGTTATCAATAGATTAATACAGCTGCATTGACATGCAATATCTATGAAAAACTAAACATTGTACCTTTTTAAGGTATTAGTTATGTGCTTTGGCCAACTTAACTTCTTGATGTGTAGTCTTAGCATCCAAACATTGTGAA
>CBHTVU010000155.1:0-9920 GCA_966096785.1 uncultured Gammaproteobacteria bacterium
CTCTACCGGTTTCAAAGGTGTGATAATAAACTTTGCTAAAACCCAACTCCTGCTGCGCAAACCAGAGTGTTGCCGCCATCATTGCTTCCGACCAAATCTTCGTTTGTGCTGCAATAAGTTGTTCACAATACATTGCCATTTTTCGTCTATTGAGTAAGTCTCCTCTCCAGTAAAAATGAGTTAAGTCACCTCGCGTACTTGTTAAAGCTCGGCTATGTATTTTTACCATTGCACGAATTAAATCAGATTGAATTTCTTCAATCAGTATTTCACCTGTGTTGAAATCCATATCTAATCTAGCCCATGCCAAGGTTGCAGAACGCTTTTTACTTCGCGGATGAAACGCGCATACCATTCTATTTAAATCGCACCCGGCTACAGATTTAAATAACGCATCAAATTGATTGCTCAAATTTAACTGCAGCACCAGATTTACACCAGGACGCGATGTCTGGTTCCAATCATAGGTATTTTTATGACCCCATTTCCCAAGCGTTAGCACATATTGCTCGGTTTCTGCTGACCATAAATTCTCCAGTTGTACCGTATCAAGCAATCCATTGCCTGAATTTTTTAACGAATCCTTTACGACTGGTTTTTCCAGCAGCTTATTCATCCTGGATTTTTTGATGCTGTGAATATCCTTTTCCTGGTTGCTGCCTAAGTATTGTTTTAGCAAATACACTGCATACTGATCCTTAAAATAATGAAACAGCGTTCGCTCGCTTGGAAGGCAAGCAATTATTTCTTCCACTTGTTGATCGTCCATAGCATTATCCCTTGATACATAAAACCTGTTTCAGTGTATGAACCACTTCCACCAAGTCAGATTGATTTTCCATAACTTGTTCAATGTCTTTATAAGCCGCGGGTATTTCATCAATCACCGCCTTATCTTTGCGACATTCAACTCCCTTGGTTTGTGCGATGAAATCTTCTTTGCTAAACGCATGTCGCGCTGCAGTACGACTCATTTTTCTTCCTGCACCATGCGCACATGAGCAGAGCGATTCAGTGTTGCCTTTACCGCGAACGATAAAAGATTTGGCACCCATACTTCCCGGAATTATTCCTAGCTCGCCATCACGTGCGCTAATTGCACCCTTGCGTGTGACCATAACATCAGCGCCGAAATGATGTTCTCTACTCACGTAGTTGTGATGACAGTTTATAGCGTGACGATCAGTACGAAATTTTGGAAGAAATGGCGCTATTGCTCGCAACACCAAACCCATAATTTCGTCGCGATTTAATCGTGCATATTCCTGCGCCCAATTAACTGCCGTTACGTAATCTACAAAGCTTTCACTACCCTCCGTAAAATAAGCTAAATCTTTATCGGGTAAATTGTGAATATGTTTACCCATATCTTTTTTAGCCAGGGCAATAAAATATTGTCCGATAGCATTGCCAATTCCGCGGCTACCGGTATGTAACATGACCCATACATCTTTGCTTTCATCCACACATATTTCTATAAAATGATTTCCGCTTCCCAGTGTCCCCATTTGTTTGGTCCAAATAGAATTTGGTTGCTTCAGCATTTTCATAATTGTTGGATGCTTTTCAAAAAGCCAGTTAACACCCTGGGCAACTTGCTTGCATGCGCTTTCACGAACACTTACCGTTTTGTGCGCTTGCAAACCAACGGGCACAGCACGCTCAATTGCGTTTCGCATTGCCAATAAATTATCTGGCAGCTGCGATGATTTTATGGATAAGCGCACTGCACTCATTCCACAACCAATATCCACACCCACGGCGGCGGGAATAATGGCATTCAATGTAGGAATGACAGAACCAACGGTTGCGCCAATTCCTAAATGTACATCTGGCATGGCAGCAATATGAGAGTGAATGATTGGCAGCTGCGCAATTTTTTTCAGTTGCGTTAATGCATCATTTTCTATATCGCGGGTGTAAATTTTCACCGGTTTAAAACCGTTGCCAGAATTTTTGTTCAACTCAATTTTTACAGGCATAGAAATCCCTTAAATGATTTTTAAAAATCATTTTCGCTTCAATTTAAATAACCTTCGAGTGCGGCATTGCTAAATGCCAAAAAGAAAAAGCCCCGATTAGTAATCTAATCAGGGCTTGTTTTATAGCGCCTGACTCAGAAGGTTTTTGTTATCACCTCCCAAGTCAAAGTACTCGAAAGGATTTAGCGGTTTGTATAGTTCGCGTAGGTCATCGGTGAGTACTCCTAAAATTGTGGTAGACAATAAATGTCTGGTTAAAAAACAAAGCCGAACTGGCTCTGGAAATTGGGCGCGATAATACGCTCAATTTTTCAGCTGTCAATGAGTTTAAATAAATATTTACCACTGACTAATTTGGGCTGGCTCTGGATTGCGATTGGTAGTTCATTGGCAAATGTGTTAATTCGCTTTTATAAATTACAAGTGTCATTAGGCGGCAATGTTCTTCGTCACGTACAATAATTGTCCCTGCACTCATAACTTTCAGGACTTATAAATGACAGTTGATCTTTCCCCAGCGCGTGAGCGCCTTATGTTATTTACGCTTATGGCGTTGCAGTTTGTCATGATTGTGGATTTCATGATTATGATGCCGCTGTCGTCACAATTGATGGCGGTGTTTGATATTCAGCCGGCGCAATTTGGGGTGCTGGTTTCTTCGTATTCTATTGCAGCGGGGGTGTCGTCGCTTCTGGCTTCTTCGTTGGGTGATCGCTTTGATCGTCGAAATGCGTTGCTGATTTCTTTTGTCGGCTTACTGATTGCTACTTTTGCCTGTGCTTATTCGAATACGTTTGAGGTGCTGTTAGTTGCGCGAATTATTGCAGGTTTTTTTGGTGGTGTTGTGAGTTCGATAGTACTCGCGATTGTCGGCGATGTTTTTCCACCTAATAAACGCGGTAAAGCGATGGGTATTGTAATGCTCGCGTTTTCACTCGCTGCTATCGCAGGTGTACCACTGGGTTTATTTATTTCTGCTCATTTCTCATGGCAAACCCCATTTAGTTTTTTAACCTATGCGGGCCTGATTGTGTTGGCGGTCGCTTATAAAATTGTACCAAGCGTGCGTGGACATTTGAATCAACCGCGAGTTAATTTTTTTAGAAGTTATGTAGATTTATTTCGTGTGCCCAATCATTGGTGGGCATTTGCAACTTCTTGTCTGGTGATGTTCAGTGGCTTTATGGTGATCCCATACATTGCTCCTACATTAGTTTCAAATGCGGGACTGACCGATCACGAGTTGCCATACATTTATTTGTGCGGTGGTCTTGCCACTTTATTTACAAGACCGGTGATAGGGCGCATGACAGACAAACACAAGCATTGGAAAGTGATGGCTGCTACTACGCTGTTAAGTTTCATACCGATTATTTTAGTGACCCAAACGTTGCACACTCCATTTTGGGTACAGTTGGTATTCGCAACCTTATTTTTTGTATTTGTGAGTGGACGGTTTATTCCTACGTCGGCTCTTATTACAGCGTCTTGTGAGTCAAAATTTCGCGGTCGTGTAATGGCTTTTAGTTCGGCTGTACAAAACTTTGGTTCAGGCTTCGCAGCCTTAATCGCAGGCGCTATTATGGTGAAAGCACCAGATGGCCAAATACTTCATTACGATTGGGTAGGCTATATAGCGTGTCTGGTAAGTTTGGTAGCGATCTATGCAGCAACCAGAGTTAAGGCTGTCAGTTAATTAGGTTCCTTTGAGTAGCAAATTAAAAAAGGCGCTGATGTTAATGTCAGCGCCTTTTTGTTTTATAGCTACCTGACTTTTTAGATTAAAAGAGTGAGCGAATTTTTTTCGCTGTATCTATAGCTGAGTCTAAATCAGGCTTTGATTTTTCCTTTTTCTTCGCTTCTTTCTTTGCTTCTTCTTTCGATTTTTTGTTGGTAGCTGTTGATTGATTCGTTGTAGTTGCTACAGCAACCGGAGCTTGCATGACGAATTCAACACGACGATTAGTTGCCTTGCCTTTTTCAGTATCATTACTAGCGATCGGTTGGCTCTGACCTTTTCCTGTTGGGTTTAGACGTGTTGGGTTAATGCCATAGTCACTTACCAATGCTGCTACAACTACGTCACTTCTTTCTTGCGATAATTTTAAATTGGATTCTTCTGTGCCAACATTGTCGGTATGACCAATAACATCCAAATTCATTTGTGGATTGTCATTTAGAATTTTTGCTAATTCATCCAGCGTCGTTTTCGAGCTTGGTTTAAGGTTTGATTTTCCGGTATCAAAGGTTAATCCATAAACATCTACACGGCCTGATTTATTGAGTGCTTCGGCGATTGGGCTATTACCGACAACACTGATTTTATCCGTTGCCATTTCACCCTGTTCAATTACAAACTGCCACACGCCACCGTCATTCACAAACATAGAGACATATACATTTCCTTTTTGTGCAGAAAGATATTGGTTGTCTCTGGCATAATTTAAATATAAGTCACGCGCTTTCAATAAGTCTTGAAACTCAGATAAGTTACTTTCGGTACATGGTCGATTACAAACAAATAATTCCTTGAAACCGCTTTTGGCCAGAGCAGATTGGTAGTTACGAAATATTTGCAGTGCAGACACCGTATCTGGTTTTGTGTAATGGATGTAAGTGACTTGACCTTCCAGTGGTAGAACTTTATCGGCAACATACTTTCCATCTTTTATGTAGGGCTTACTTAAGAGAATTTGAGCCTCTTCAAATTCCTTATAATCGTAGTGGGCAATCTTTGTATCCGGATACCGGCTTACCATCGGGTGGTCTTGACCGTCTTCCGCAAAAGATTGTGCAGCAAAACCGAGTATGGTTGCGACAAATATTGATAATAAGATTTTAAATTCAGATTTCATATTCTTTCTCCATGATTCTATTCTGAAATAAACGATTAACAATTGCGTGTTCCACTAGATAACTTTAATGATTGGTTAATAAATTCACTAGTGTTTTTTCATAAATGTTTGTGAGGCTATTGAGGTCATCAGCGCTAATACATTCATTCAATTTGTGAATGGTGGCGTTAATTGGGCCTAGTTCAACAACCTGAGCGCCTGTTGGCGCGATAAATCTTCCATCGGACGTTCCACCTGACGTAGACAGCTCCGTATCTATTCCTGTTTCGGATTTTATGGCATCTACGACAGCATTCACTAAATTGCCGCGCGGCGTTAAAAAAGGTTGCCCGCTTAGAGTCCATTGCAGTTCGTATTTCAATTGATGCTTATTTAAAATAGCTTCTGTACGCTCGCGTAAAATTGTATCGGTTAATTCGGTTGAGAAGCGAAAATTAAAGACGACTTCCAACTCGCCGGGAATGACATTAGTTGCACCTGTGCCACCATTAATATTGGAGACCTGAAAACTGGTAGCAGGAAAAAATTCATTCCCATTGTCCCAATGTTCAGCACTAAGCTCGGCCAGCGCAGGTGCAAATTTGTGAATAGGATTATCGGCAAGATGGGGGTAGGCAACATGTCCCTGAATACCCTTTACCTTTAATATTGCACCCAATGAACCACGTCGGCCATTTTTTATCACATCGCCAACCACTTTGGTACTGGATGGCTCACCCACAATGCACCAAGTCATTTTTGTGTTGCGCGCTTCCAGCCATTCAACAACTTTCACTGTGCCATTAATTGAAGGGCCTTCCTCATCACTGGTTATCAAAAAAGCAATGCGACCTTTGTGGTTAGGGTATTTTGCTACAAAATTTTCGCACGCAATAACCATGCTGGCGAGTGAACCTTTCATGTCAGCGGCGCCACGACCGTGCAACATATCGCCGATAATTTTTGGCTCAAACGGCGGGTTGCTCCAGCTATTTTCCGGCCCCGTAGGAACAACATCAGTGTGACCGGCAAATGCCAGAATAGGTCCCTCGCTTCCACGTATTGCCCAAAAATTATCAACCTCACCAAAGCGCAAACGCTCGGTTTTAAAGCCTATATTCTCAAGGCGTTTGATCATCAGTTCCTGGCAGCCATCATCTTCTGGTGTAACAGAGCGGCAGCGAATCAAATCTATGGCAAGTTGCAGGGTAGGGGTTATAGTCATTGTAAAAGTCCGACAGTGATACAAAATATGCCGCGATTCTACAGGTTTGTAACTTATGGCTCCAGCCAGTTCATAAAGAGTTTCGACGGGTTTTATTTTTGGTGATTACTGTCGCACATTCAGGACTAATTCATTTTGGGTTTAAGGTGTTTGTCATTGAATTCAATAGCTAGCATTTTTAAAGCAACGGACTTTACCCAGTAGTATTCAGGCAAATTATGAAATGTCAGGAGTGTACCCATATATTGAAGCGAGCCAAGAGATTCGGTGAGTAAACTTGATTCCTTGAGCGGCTCGCCAGTTTCAAATAACCAGGAATAAATTTCATAGGTTTAGATAATCGGAAATATACCGATTTGGATAAGATTTTGTAATTCATAAAATACCACACCAGACACTTATCAAATTCTCTTTCATGCATATGCCAAACAGCTTCCGAAATTCCAGTTGCATCTTTTAAGGCATTCGCGAATTTAACACTCTCATCACCCTGTGAAAGAAGCGTGATATTTAACAGACAGTTTTTTGTCTTTTTATCTTTTGTTGCAAGATGTAAAAAATTACTAACACCACTATGAACTCAATTGGGTTTTTCTTTTTTACGCTATGGCCCCACAAGCTTGATTTTGGTGGATGATATCTAATTATCCGCATAAAAACTTGTTTCCCTCTACTTTTGCAAATTTTCACAGCTAATGATTCTTGGTATGGCAAAGAATGCATTGCTTTAAATTCTACATCAATATCTTTTCGCTTTTCTGCACTATTATGTTGTGGGTTTAGGCGACCTGGTTATAAATTGGTGCGAAATTTATTTCATAAGAGGCGTAGTAGTGGTTTCCATTGAGCGCTTCCTTTCGAGAAGTGATGTTATTTTTTGTTGCAGGGTATTAAGATAAAACGACAATTTATGGTTCCGCCATTTTTGTTATCTATTGAATTCTCATAATTTAATCGAGGTGTTTATGGATAATTTGGAAACAATAAAATATGTGATGCGTATATATCTATGTGATTTTATATCGCCTGACGTATTTAAAGTATTGGATAAGCCATTAAAAGATCTAATAAAGGACATTGGTGTTAATGACAATTTGCAACTGGCGAAGGACAGTACCGCATGTGCGCAGTTGGATACATTAAAGCTTTCTGACTCTATAAAAGGAGTGGGTTCTGGTGTTGTAGGGTCATTAATATTATTTGAAATGTCCTGCGTACATACTTTTAATAAAAAGAAGTTAAAAGTTAAAAAGGATTGGCCTGATGATTGGAGGTCGTTAAATATAACTGAGCTTTCGGAAGCGATTCAGCTTTAAAGGATAAATATATGCGCACATTAATTATTGCGGTGGCTTTAATTTTTCAATCCGGTTATTTGTTAGCAGATGAAAAAAATGTAAGTACCGAAATTTCTTTCGCAACAATTCGAACGGAGCTTGAACAAGAAGCTTTGGCTTATGCAATTTCTGTGTTACCCATTGTAAATAAAGCTAGGATCGATGATGACAAAAATGGTCTTTGGTATATTGTACCTGATGTCCAAATCCAGACAGGAGGAAATGATAGCTTTCAGAGCTTCACCGCAAAATTATCGGGCTTTACTTTTAAACCTAAATATAAAGTTGAAGACCCGGATATTATCGATTGGAAAAAATGGACAAATATCTATGTATTTTCAGGAGGTATAGAGTCAGATAGAAATTCAAATGCTGTTACGTCCCTGCTTGAGTTGGGATGGACACCAGCTGGTCCGCTCGGTGGATTCGGATGTAGAGACACAACCGTTGGTCATTTTGGATTGGATGACGAATGCGGAAAAGGTGGGGTTTTTCTCCAAGGTGGGTATAAATTTAAAAATTCGAATGCTAGTCAAGAAGTCGTTGTTACCGATGAACCTGAAGGCGGGAATCTGGATCAATCTGAGGAAGAGTTAGATTCGGGCGTGGCAAGACTAAAAGTAAATTTTATTTATAATTTTAAGTCAAAAACTGTATCTTTTAAACCAAACCTGGATGTTTGGTATGATCTTGTTAACTCAGAAACCTATTACAAATTCGAAGCTCCCATAAAAGTTCAATTAAGCGATGATGGGAAATATCAATTAGAGTTCAAGTATCAGAAAGGAAGCGGAGCACCTAATTTTAATAAAGGTGATCAATTTGGAGTGGGATTAGCTTTGCAATATTGATAGAAAATCTCAATGCGAATAGCTAGTCACTGAGCTCAAGCATTAATCGAGCTAATTCGGTTTGAGAGTGGGTTAATGTTTTTTGCATGATATTTTTTAAGTGCCAGCGAATGGTGCTAGGTTTTACGCTTTGAATATCGGCGTTTTCAAGCAAAGAAACACCATTAATTAATCCTGAAATTAGTTTGTACTCCGCCGCTGTAATATCATAAGCTGCATGAAGATATTGGATGTCAAGATCGCAACAAGGGTTGGAGTCTTGAATAAGTAGTAAATAACCTGCTTCAGAATCTGCAGCTGTTATATGCTGGCTCCTATGCAGTACGTAGCCATTGATTTTTAGATGTCCATTTTTATAGGGCAAGGTCAAATCGCTTTTATTATTTCTATTATCTCCCTTGGCCAATGAATTAAATTGCATTACTATTTTTTGTATTTGCTCCTTACTGATTTTTTCCAGTGCGAGTGATTGGGCTACTGGCAAGTTGTCAATCTTTCCTAGGGAAAGGGTGGCTGTGCGATTAATAAAATGAACAGAGAGTTTTTCGTCTAATAAAATTATACCGATTTTTGACTTTTGTAAAATGAGCTTCAGAGCATCAGTGTTCTGTTCATAGTGCCTAAAGTGCTGATGGAGATATATTGCTTGGCATAAATGAGGTGAAATAATTTGCAATAAAGAAATACTTTGTGGTGGTATTGGCGATGAATCCATAAAGTTTTGTAATCCCAGACCTGCACATCGAGTTTCCCCTCTTAATAAAATAATACCAGCTTCAAATTTTAAGTTTGGCCAGAAAGTTTGCATATAATCAGTACCCACTATCCCTGAATATTCTTTTCCTGCAAAATGGCGTATATCCTGATTAGTAACAACTTGCCCTTCAGGTAGCGCTTTTAATTCATTATTTATTTGCTTTGCTTGCTGGTAGATAAAATCTTTTAAGTAGCGAGAAAGAATTTCTTCATTGGCGTGGGCTGCATTTGCAAAGCACTGTGCTGGCTCAAGCGCATCATAATAAAAAAAAGTGCACTGGTTTGTACCGCAAAGTATTTGAATATTGATTAAAATTTTTGACCATAAGTCCGGCTGCAAGGCGGCTTGGTAGATAAGATTTATAAGATCGGGAGTGGATGATTTTACTCGTTCGGCGTCAGGGTAAACTTCCATAACAATCCTTAATATTTTGGCTTTTCCAAATATTAAGTCTGTATGCCTATTGCCACACCACCCAAATAGGGGGTATCTACGCGATAGAAGTGTCCATTACAATACTTTGTAGAACAGAATAATTGAATTCATTGCTCAATAAAGACAGGAGTCTTATAAGCTCGACTTGGGAGTGGGTTTGAGTTTTGTGCATAATTTGCTTTAACTGCCAACGCGTAGTTTCATGAGATGTACGCCGTTGTTCGGAAATATCTGCAACATTGAGTCCTTTTAGCAACAACTGTGCTAATTGTGCTTCTGTTGTGGTGAGTGAGTAAGCTTGTTGCAAATAGGCAGGAGAAATAAAACGTTGACGCTCCGGGTCTGTTAAAAAAATGGCAAGGCAAGGATCGTCATCTGCTTTGTAAGTCATCTTAAGCGGTATAAAGCATAATTTTAACGGATGTTGTTTGTCTGGATGCTGTAATGGCAAGCTTATTCCATCGCTTGCCAAATGTTTTGCTTCAAAACCGTTTTGTAA
>CBHTVU010000156.1:0-9916 GCA_966096785.1 uncultured Gammaproteobacteria bacterium
ATAACGGCGTCGGCCCAACCTTCAACCGATGTTATAGCGGTACTTACTATTGGTGGCGGCACCGCAAATTACAAAGTCACAACTTATGCAGATGATACAGCACCCACCGCACAAATTTTATTTCCACCACCAGTATCAATGACAGAAGGTAACACCATTTTAGTTCGCGGTTCAGCAAGCGATGAATTTAGTGCGATTGCTAATGTGAAAGTGAATGGTGTATTAGCAACTACCACGGATGGTTTTAAGAATTGGCAGGCACTAGTCCCATTGACAGATACAGCGAAACCAGTCACCGCAACTACCCCAAATACTTTAACTGTAACTACAGAAGATGCTGTAGGAAATAAATCCACTAATGCTGGACAAGTACAAATTACTCAGGCGGCGTATGGTAATGCATTCCCAAATGCTGAGAATAGCTTTGGGTCTATTACTGGACTTGTTATGGATCGGTATGAAGGAAGAAATCGAGTCCTGGTTAGTGATTATTCCAAGGCTATTATAGCGGTCGACTTGGCTAGTGGTGAAAGGACTATTTTTAAAGATATCGATGGGGTGAGCGGTTTAGTTATAGATCCTGTTACGCAATATCTTTACGCGGTAATGGCATCTGAAGGTGTCACATTCGTTAGTCTTGATTTAAAAGATGCCTCTAAATACAAAGAGCATGTCATAGAAAACCTTGGTGATTCACCTCCATCTCCCTATGCACTAGCTATCAATAACAATACGACCCCAGCAAAAATTGTTAGTGTAAGTACAGACAATGGAGAAATGCACTCAACTACTACCGATTTTCTTAACCTAGATCCATTTTCCACAAGTACTGTGCCAGACAGTACCAGCACGTTTAGTTATTCATATGATATTGCGTTTGATAAAAGTAATAATCGATATTTAGTACCGGATGTCGAACAGCTTAAGATTTTTGCCGTAGATGCAACAACTGGGGTTAGAAGTACATTTACTAGCAATACCGTAGGCACCGGTGAGCTTTTTGGCGAAATATACAATACTCACGAATCTTTTCTCACTGGAATCAAAATTGATGAAAAAAATCACCGTGCTATTGCCTACGAGTCTCGGAGCGGAAAATTGTTCGCGATTGACCTTGCGACTGGCAATCGGTCATTGATATCAAGCGTAACAGAATCTAACGCCGATAATGTTGTTAGGGAAGCAAGTGGATTAGTGATTGTCAGCCCAGACAGTTATGCTTTAGTCACAGCAAATAGAAGCCCTTTACGCGGATTATTCGCAATAGATTTGATTACTGGCAAGCGCGTAATTTTTAGTAAGTCGGCAGGTGAATCCCCTTATTGATAATTTTTTGGATATCCTACAAAGTTTCAATAAAGACATTGCTTGAGTAGCTTGCTGCTCGAGCGATGTTAAATAAGCTAATGTGTTATTGCATTAACGCTTTGTTTTGCGGATTTTTCTCTGCTTTCAGCCCGCTTTTTTCACCAAAAACTAAATCATAATATGCATAATAATTGGCTTACCTCTTTATTGTTTTCCCACTACAGCACTTCGGTCCAGAAATTTTCTGATTTAGGGGCTTGCATCTACTTTACGCGTTAATTAGCACACAAGGACGATGTTTGCCTGAGTTAGAGTAGGCCTAACTAGGAAGTAGTTGGTATAGTAAATAGGGATAAATCGTGGAGCGTGAAAGACAGACTCATATTCCCTCCATTTAAAAACATGACCAAGTTAAAGTCTGCTGAAAAAAGCGTCAGCTATAGACATTATCCTACAGCCAAATTAGTTCCTCTCGCGTAAAATCTCCCGCTGCCACCACTACCAGCTTTTTGCCTGGGATATGGCTCTTTTGCCGGTGGTAGCTCCCAACATATACCCAAGAATTCAATGCTTACCTTTGTTTTCATCCAGGACTGATTCATGCGCAATATTTCTGCTCCAGCCCCCTCTTTAACTCGCCGTAAACTCTATATTGCTATGGTAACTGCTACCCAACTTATTTGGGCGGGCCAGGCGCAGGCATCACCAGAAGGCGGAAATGTTGTTGGCGGAGCGGGCAACATTAATCAGTCTGGTAAGGAAACGGTTATCCATCAGCAAACGGATCGTATGGCTATTGATTGGCAGAGCTTTAACGTGAAGGCGGATGAGCATGTGCAGTTTATCCAGCCTGGTGCATCTTCGATTGCACTTAATAGGGTAATTAGCAACAAGGGTTCCGAGATTCTCGGCCGCATCGATGCCAATGGCCAAGTGTTTCTGGTGAACCCGAACGGTGTAGTTTTCGGTAAGGATTCACAAATCAACGTGGGTGGTATTCTCGCCAGTGGCTTAAGCATAAACCCTACAGATTTTATGAACGGAAATTTCACCTTGAGTGAAGTTGAGGGTGCTGCGGGTAAAGTCGTTAACTCTGGCATTATCAATGCCGCGACCGGGGGCTCTGTTACCTTGCTTGGTAAGGAGGTTACTAACGACGGCTTGATTATCGCTAACCTCGGTGCAGTGAATTTAGCGGTTGGTAAAGAAGCTGTCGTAACTTTCGAGAAAAATGGCTTAGTGGGCGTTAAAGTCACTAAAGAAGTTTTACAAAGCGAATTAGGTGTCGATGCGTCTCTTATTAACAGCGGAGAAATAAATGCAGAAGGTGGACGGATTTTATTAACGGCGAGTACCAGTCAGGATATTTTCAGCCAAGCGGTAAACCATGAAGGAATGAATGCCTCCACGAGTGTAGTGGTCAATGATGACGGTAGTTTTACGCTCGGTGGCGGAGCAGATGTTGTTAATACGGGAAAGCTGTCAACAAGCGTTGCAAATGGTGATGCAGGTCAAATAGTTGTAGTGGGCGATAAGGTTACTAACAGCGGAGCTATCTCTGCGGACTCACAAACTGGAAATGGCGGTCACATCGAATTAAATAGTAAAGACACAACAATCCTCAATCAAACTGCAAGCGTTTCTGCCCAATCGACCACAAGTGGTAAAGGTGGTGATGTAAAGGTCCTGGGCGATAAAGTTGGCCTAATGGATACAGCAAGTGTAAATACATCAGGTGCAAGTGGCGGTGGGCAAGTTTTAATTGGCGGTGATAAGACCGGAAAAAATAAATCCATCAATAATGCGAGTTTTATTTATTTGGGCGAAAACACAAATGTTAAAACCGATGCTCTTTTAAATGGTGATGGCGGGAAATTAATTGCCTTTGCGCAAGATACTGCACGTATTTATGGCAACCTTTCTGCGCGTGGTGGAATTGAAGGTGGTAATGGTGGTTTTATCGAAACTTCAGGATTAAAAGGTTTCGAGATTTTAAATACACCAAATACATCTGCGTTAGACGGATTGGCTGGTACGTGGTTAATTGATCCTTACGATCTAACAATTGATGATGGTCCTGCTAATGAGATCAATTTGACTAATGGTGTGTTCGAATCTAGTGCTTCAGGCTCTAATTTACGAACCGGTGTTCTTGAAAATGCTTTAAAAAATAATGCAAATATCATTGTTCGCACCGGTGTGCCGGTTGCCCCAGCTACAACATCACAAAAAGGCAATATTTCTATAGATAGTGATATCGATTTTAATGATGTCAAGAATAATACAGGCACGCTTACTTTGGAGGCCGCAAGCAATATTTTTGTAAACGCTAATCTAATTCGTAACGGGTCAGGTAACGAAAAACTAAATTTTATTTTGAAAGCAAATACAGCAAATTATACTGATGCCAACGAAGGTAATATTGTTTTTACTGCAGGAAAAACAATTGATACAAAAGGCGGTAATTTTATTGCTACCGGGAAAAACTTAACGATAAACTCGAGTGGAACTACCGCTATATCTACAGCGAATAGTGACGTTGCTACCGTTGGTGGAGATGTATCAATTGATATGACGGGAGATGTTATCGTTGCTGCACAAATTGTAACTGGTGGTGGAAGTTTTATTGTCGGAAAATTTAATAATAACGGTGTTGTTAATCGGGTTGCCAGCTTTACTGGAAATGACAACAACGCACTAATCAATACGTCGAATGATTATGGTGGTGGAGGTATAGCAATTGCTGCGTCTGGGGAAATTAAACTTGGTGCCGTAAAATTTAGTTACGATTATCAGAAGGCAAATGCAAAACAATTAAAACGTGTGGGTGGTATAAATCTAGACAGTCTTGGAGATGTCACTCTAGCGAAAGATATAGATTTTTCTAATACCGGCAGAAGAACAAATCTCGGTGAGAATGCTTATGCAAACACTTTGTTGGATGGTCAGGAGACGACTTTATTAATTAATGCAGGAAATGACATTAACATCAATGGAAAAATAGGTGACAGCTTTGGAGACGGACGCGATGCTTTAGATTTTAACCTCACGGCTGGAGCAACCGGTACAATAACAATAACAAAAGACATTTACACTGCAGGCGGAAATTTTACATCACAGAGTGGTTCTTTTATTTCCTCAGGGCGTTTATTAGATACAGATAATTCTAATGATTATAATGGAACCTATGATCATGATAATAATGGAGGTACTCCTCAAATTCCTGTACCAGTAATTGCAGCCTGGTCAAATGGCGGCAATGTAACTATCAAAGCCAGTCAATCGGTTAATTTAGGGGCAATAAGAACCGATACTGCTTCAATAAATACTCCGAGTGGTGGTCGCGGGAACTTGGAAATAAAAAAAATAAACGCATCTGATAATCTAGAAGTAAAACAAACTAGCTCTGCGGTTCTTAATGTTTTCGGCACCACAACATTTGATTTGTTTAATAATGATGTAACTAACAGTTCAATTGCTTTAACTAATGCAGGAAATTTATTTTCAGGGAGTGTTTTCTTAAAATCCACAGGTAATGTAAGCCTCGTAAATAATCGGGCTACCGTTTTAGGTTCTTCCCAAGGCTCTTCGAATATCAAAGGCACATTTGATTTGACATCTGCGGGAGATATCACTCAAGTTGGTAGTCTCGCAGTTGACGGTTTAACCACAATTGATGCGGTTGGTCGGTCAATTACTTTAGATAATCAAAACAACAACTTTGGTACCGTAAATTTTTCCAATACTATTTCAAAGCTAGCTTTAAAAGACCAAGATGATTTAACGCTTGGCAATTTTACCGCAACGGGCGGTGATGTTGATATTTCTTCTGTGAATGGTGTTTTAAAAGTTGGTGATATAACAAATAATTTTAGTGCGGGTAAGGTTACTCTGCTCGGAGGCGGCCAATCAGGTGGGATCGAGTTAAGTGGTAACCTCACCACAAAGGCTGGAGTTATAGAGTTAAAAAATAATGTAGAGCTTAAAAATGATGTTGTTATAGACACCACCGGAACGTCGCGTGGCGACATTCTATTTGGTCAGGTGATAACGTCGGCCGCTCACAAAGATCTTGACTTGAAAGGAAATAAAATTACGTTTGGTGGAAATGTTGGCGATTCAAGTAATTATGTTGGTATGTTGAAAGTAAATGCTACGAGTGATTTTTCTGCAGATGCTAATAAGCGTTCATTTTACGCAACGTCATTTAATATAGTTGCACAAAATATTTATGCCAACCTTTTAAATTCTCATAGCGGCGCGATAACTCTTAAAGGAACTAATTCTGTAACAGTAAACCAGATTTCAGCCGAGGGTATTTCTACTAATCAATCAGGTGGAACCGTCACTATTGATGGCGCAGATATAACACTGGGTGATTCCGGCAATGTTGCTGTTAATACCTCCGGTAATGGCGGTTTGGCGGGTGATCTGACAATCACGGCCACAGAAAATGGCACCCCTTCTATAACAATAAAAGGCGATATAAATTCAGGTACGAAAGTGGCTGAATTAACACTTGTTGGCACGGGTGTTACAGACGGAAAAGTGGATTTAAGCTCCTATTCATCAACACCGGGCTTTACGTCTTCGCTGTTAATTACTGGAAGTAGTGGGGAAGACACTATAACTGGGAATTCTATTACGAATACTTGGGATTTGTCTGCGGGAACAATCAAAAAAACAGGTACATCGACTGCCCCCTTTATTACTTACACTAATTTTGAAAATGTATCCGGTGGTTCTAATGCGGACATCTTTAATGTAACTGTAGCATTTGCCGGAATTATCGATGGTGGTAACGGCGCCAATAGATTCGATATAGGCGCAGATGTCACCAAAATAAAAAGCGGCAGCGGCGACGATACTTTTTATATCACAACACCTAATGCAATTACAGCGGTTATAGAAGACAGTAGTACTTCTGATACAGATACATTAAACGCCGATGTTACGCGTTCAAACAATTGGATTCTGGGTGGCTCAACCGAAACTTTGAATTTAATTACTGCATCACCCGCTAGCGGAATAACTTTCTCCAAGGTCGAAAATCTAAACGGTGGCGGTGCAGTAGATAGATTTAAAATTACCGGTAACAGGGGTGGATCTATTGATGCTGGTGCTGATGAGGATATTGTTGAAGTAGATAGCGATGTAACTATTGATTTTGCGCAAGCAGGGATCAGCGGTATTCAAAATGCTGAGGTTATTCAGAACACGAGCGGTAGCGCTAAAAAAATAACAGTCACCAGCCTGGTTAATTCTTTTATTGATTGGGAGCTATCAAATTTCGATGGTGCCGGTGCTCTGGCTGATAACTCAAACGATGGTGAAATCACCGTCCGTGGTGCTACACCAGTTAAAAGTATCAAGTTTGTTGATTTTTCTACGCTGGTAGGTGGTAACGGCAATGATACATTTAAATTTATCGGCGCAGCAAAAGTGGATGGTTTGATCGATGGAGCAGGTGGCGCTAACAATAGTCTTGATTTGAGTAGTGCTACAGGTAATCGAATTATCGAAGTTGGAACAGTATTAAATGGCGCAAATTTAACTGTTACCGGAATAAATTCTATTGCTGCGAATAACGCTACAACTTCAACATTGTTGGTGTCTAGTGCAACAGGCAGTACAAATACTTGGACTATTTCGGGCACTAATAGCGGTTTAGTTAACGCTATAACTTTTACAGATTTCAAAAATTTAATTGGCGGTGCGGGTGCGGATATTTTTGATTTCTCTTCTGTTTCTAACGGGGGAAGTGTCAGCGGAAATATCGATGGCGGTACTGGTTCAAATACAATTAAAGCGCGCGTGGGTGTCGATAATACCTGGACAATGTTAAGTAACACATCCGGGTCGCTTGGTGAGACAGCAACCCCATTAACAAAGTATGTTAACAATTTTACCAGCATTCAAAATTTCACCGGTTCGAATACTGGTGTAAACAAAATGGACTTTTCAACATTTAGTGGTGATGTAAAAGTTGAGCTGGGTACTGGAGTGACAGGTGCTTCCCTTATTACTTCATTTGTTGGTAACTACACTTCTACCAACGGGCTAAACGCAGAATTAGTCGGCGCCAATTCACCAAATACCTGGCAAATTACCGACGCAAACAAAGGCACTGTAGGAATAATTAGTTTCGAAGGATTTAATAAACTGACCGGCGGTTCCAGCAATGATAACTTTACGATCACGAATACAGGAAGCTTTGTAGGAACAATTGATGGTGGTACTAACGGTACCGATACCTTAACTCGTGTTGGTAGTGTTGCATCTAGTTGGGTTTTAGATTCCGCTAAGGCAGGTAGTGTAGATACTGTTATCTTTTCAAATATAGATTCAATTACAGGAAGTGGTTTGGATTCCCTGACTGGGCGTGACCAGGATAACGATTGGAATATCAGCAATGCAGGTTCCGGTACGGTACGTAGCTCTTTATCTGCTGCGGATCAAGTCTCCTTCGCAGGTATGAGCGACCTGATTGGACTAACTGGAAAAGATAATTTCACGTTGAAATCTACAGGATCACTAACCGGAAAAATTGATGGCGGTGCAGGTGCAGCCAAAAATAAATTAACCAATGAAACTGCTGGAGCAACATGGACGCTTGATGAGGTAACCACTTTATCAGGTAAATTAAATTCGCAAGTTTTCCAAAATATCAGCGACCTTGTTGGTAGTGTCGCGGGTACGGACACGCTGATTGGGCGAAATCAAAATAACGATTGGCAAATTCTGTCTGCAAACACGGGTAGTGTGCAGAAAAATGGCGGCACTGATTCAACGACTTTCACAGGAATAGGTAATCTCACCGGCAATGCAAAAATCGATTCCTTCGTGATTGCTAGTGGAGCATCTATAACCGGTGTAATTGATGGAGGTGTCGGGACTAATAATAAATTAACCAGTAATACAGCAAATACCACTTGGGTTCTTGATTCTGCAACCGCTTTCAAGGGCACACTCAATGGTAAAACGTTCCTCAATATTGCAGAAATTGCTGGTGTTTCTGGAACTCTTACGGGTCGCGATCAGGCAAATACCTGGGTAATTAGTAACGCGGATTCTGGTTCGGTACAAGCCACTGATACAACAATATCCGACAAGATCGTCTTTAGTGGAATGAGCGATCTAAATGGTAAATCATTCGCAGACAATTTTTCATTTGATCCTTCAGGTTCTATTGCTGGTATCTTGAATGGTGCTGGCGGCGAAAATACTGTTGCGGGTAGAACGACACAAAGCATTTTTGCTATGAACGGCGCTAACAGCGGCTCATTATTTAATAGTTCTTCTGCTCGATATGCTGCGTTCACAAATATCCAAAAACTCACGGGCAGGTCTACGGCAGATACATTAACTGGTACAAATGCCGCGAGCACCTGGACCTTCGATTCTGTCACTAAATTACAAATTGATAATAATTCAAATTACATTGAATTTTCAGGATTCGAAAAAGTTCAAGGTGGTAATGCCAAAGATACATTTACTTTTACCTCAGCCTTTACAGGCGAGGCTGATGGGGGGGATGGCGGTGACATCTTTAATGTAACTTCTAGTGTTGGAAATCTGCTGGGTGGCAATGGCGATGATCAATTTACAATATTTGCAAACGGTAAGGTAGCTTCAATTAATGGTGGAGGTAACACTAACACCTTAACTAGCCCAACCGGCGCTGCTAATACTTGGGTTCTCTCAGCAGCCAATAAAGGATCTTTAAATACCTTTACAAGTAATGCATTTGTAACTTCATTCGAATCAATTCAATCACTTGTTGGAAGTGGGGCTGATTCTCTAAAGGGAATTAACCAAGCGAATACATGGACGATTGGTGGTGAGAATAAAGGCACCTTAGAAGCAACTGATCATAGTAATACAATAAATTTTTCAGGGATGAGTAAACTAATTGGTGGAACCGGTGCAGACTTTTTTGATTTTTCCAAATTCAATGACAGCGCTATAACGGAGAGTGTGGATGGTGGTGGTACATCTGGAGATAACAACAATACGATCAAAGGTAGATCCGCAAAAAATAGTTGGATCATAGATTCTGACACATCAGGAAAAATTAAAGTTTTTGGTCCGAACGGACAAATGTATGTTAAAAGTTTCATAAATATCCAGAATCATGAAACTAACAATGGTGATGGAATTATTTCTGATTTCTGGGATATATCCAAAAATCCGCCAAAAGATTTAACCATTGAAGGCACTAATTCAGAAACTTCCAAGATAATTGGATCTAATAGCAATAATAGCTGGAATATTTTTGATTCAAATACGGGTTCAGTTACCTACACGCAAGGAGGGCAAACCTTCACTGTTAACTTTATTGGTTATAGTAATTTAACCGGTGGTAAGCAAGACGATCAATTCAATTTTTCACCTGGAGGAAACATTAGCGGTACGATTACCGGTGGTGTTGGTGAAAATTCTGGAGCTTTCAATTCTATCGCAGGTCTCAAAGATACCGCCAATGCATGGCAAATGATCGACACGCACTCCGGAGCTGTTACTGCTGCAGGAGCGCCCACTCCTTACGCGAAATTTCAAAATATTCAGAAGATAACAGGTGGCAATCGAGTTGATACCTTATACGGTA
>CBHTVU010000157.1:0-9893 GCA_966096785.1 uncultured Gammaproteobacteria bacterium
TTATTAATTTTTGATAGATTTCTTCGATGTTCATTTTTTGGTACGCATAACGCCGCGATAAGCGGTGGTTTTTAAGTTGCACTTTTGCCGTAAAATGAAGCGAAGCGGAATGGCAAAAATGCAACTTAAAAACCATCCGTTTGATTGCTTTGTTAGGCTTATTTTCCATGGCACATTTTATATTTTTTGCCACTACCACATGGACATTTTTTGTTTCTACCAATGCCTTTGTAAGGATCATTACCCATGTAATAATTATTGATAATTGTTTGTGGCTCTTTGTTTCTCACTCTAAAGTTTGTTTGGTACCATGTTATAAAGGCAAGAATAAATGCTAGAAGACCGTAAACTTCACCCGCGTTATTCGGTACTAAGTACTGTTTAAACCAACTAAATTCAGGTGCAGATTTATCAATATGCTCTGTTAGCTGTTTATGTCCATCGTCCGTGGTAATTGCTTCCTGCAGAAGTTTTTTGAATTTTGGAAATGCTGACGGTGGCAAATCTGCTGCTTGTAGCTGAGAGATGAAGTGCTTGATGCTTGGAATGTCCACTACAGCATTATAGGCTTCACACTTAGGGCACTGGAGCACAACATTTTTCATTTGCCCCTCACCCATACCTCTGGCAATAGAGTGTGAACACGACCCACACAAGAGATCGATGTTACCGGAGCCATTAATTCCGCCGTCCCCGATAAACTTTAATACAGAAGCGGTTCCTTCTTTAGGCTTGGGTATAACAGGCAATACATATCTTGCTTTCATTTTCTAGCCTAACGCCGAGCTAAGCGGCAGTTTTTAAGTTGTGGTTTTGTGGAAGCCTTTTGCGCAGCAAAACCACAAAACTGCGACTTAAAAACTGTCCAGCACACGAAGTGTGCGGTGCTTGAGCGATTTGTTAGGCTCTATATTTTTGAGCAATGGCCTCTCATAATTTTAGGGCTTATTTCAGACCCTTGCTCTTCGCTGTAATAGCCAGACGTATACGTTTTGATAAACCTTCCAGTCTTGCTTGAAAAGAAAAGCTCACCCAAACCTCGGCATGCAAAAATAGTTTCTTCATAGTTTTTGTGTAGTGAACAATATTGGTCAGGAAGGCTTCTACCGCTTTCAAATAACGCAAATGGTGTTTCATTACGATTATTAAAGCCTCTGTCACCTTCCTTTAAAGGCCTAATAATGAACTTATTTTTTGACTCGTCAAATTTCGATGCTTCCCAACTACCATTTTTATAAATAAAGCCTGTGGCCTCTTCAACAACACAGACGTAGGAAAGCTCAGTGGTTGATGAATAAGCCTCGAAGCATATGAGAGCTAGAATTCCTGTAATAAAATATTTCAAAGCATTTCGTCCTTTAATCAAGCACAGCCTAACGTTAAGTTCAGCGGCAGGCTTTAAGTTGTGTGTTTTGCAACAATGAGCGAAGCGAATGCAAATAAGCGCAACTTAAAGCCTGTCCAGCACGCGAAGCGTGCGAGCTGCAACGCCTTGTTACGTAATAATAATTTTAAGATAGATTTGCAGGAAACAGGAAGGAAAAATACAGCGCTCAAAACCCAAGCCTTCCGAAGCAAACCAACACAATATCAAAACTTTACCTAAAACCAGCCTAAAACGAAAACAGCGCAAGAAAGACAACTAAAACTAACGACCCCAAAAATACCGCTACCGTTAAAACCTGCTTGCGAAAACCTAAGGTTCTTGCGACAGAATATAACTAAGAAAACCAATAATGAGATAACCTAAGCATTTGCAAACGCTACAACGTTAAAGCTTGCTGCGAAGACAGACTAAAAACCACTTGGCTTAAAATCAATGATTTACCTTTTTTAAACCAGCCGAAGCTGTAGATTTTTCCGTGACACGATTACAGAGGAAAAACTACAATATTTCAGAAGCTCAGCTTTCCATTTCCGATGCAGCCGAAGCTGCACGTTTTTATTTTCTTGCCCCACGTAACGCCGAGTTCAGCGGCAGTTTTTAAGTTGTGGTTTTATGGAATACTTTGCGCAGCAAACCATAAAACTGCGACTTAAAAACTGTCCGATGCAACGACTTGTTATGACTCTGCGTCTTTGGTATTTAAAAAAGCAACAAACTCACTGGCTAGATCTTGCCGACCTAAATATATTGCGGCACACGATGCTGCAATACCAGCAAGATATAGAGATAAAGTTAAAAGCTGAACACATTCAGCACTTGAAAAACTACCAACCAATTCATTTTCAGTGTATCTGTGCTCAAGCTGTTCGATACCGCCATGAGTATAGCCGTGCATTTTAGATTTCAGTTTTTGGTAAAACTTACCTATTGAATTACCTTCAATACTATAATGAGACTCTAATTTCTCTACCATTTTAAAAAGCTTTATAGGTTCTCTACCACCCGAAAATGATTCAAGTTCACCTTCTTTCGCACACTCGTAGAAATATAAACCACGAATTAAAGATTCATATTGTGGTCGCAATAAGGCTGCAGCCGAGCCGTTCATTTTGCTGTGAATAAGAAGCTTTATAGAACCAAAATGTTCGAGTGATAAATGTAAAAAGCCGTTAGTTATTTTAGACTTCAAATTATTATTAAATTGAATACCTTCCATTCTTGAATCAATAAGCTTCATAAGCTTATCTGCTGTTTCTAGCGATTCAGCTATATTCATAATGCCTCATAACGTTAAGTTCAGCGGCAGGATTTAAGTTGCGCGTTTTGCAATAATGAGCGAAGCGAATGCAAATAAGCGAAACTTAAAGACTGTCCAGCACGCGAAGCGTGCGAGCTGCAACGCCTTGTTACGTAATATTAAGTTTAAGATAGATTTGCAAGAAACAGGAAGGAAAAATACAGCGCTCAAAACCCAAGCCTTCCGAAGCAAACCAACACAATACCGAAACTTTACCTAAAACCAACCTGAAACGAAAGCGGCGCAAGAAAGAAAACTAAAGCCAACGAACTCCAGGATACCGCTACCGTTAAAAACCTGCTTGCGAAAACATAATTTTCTTGCGACGAAATATAGCTAAGAAAAACAATAACGAAATAACCTAAACCTTTGCAGACGCTACAACGTGAAAACTTGCTGCGACGATAAACTAAAAACGACTTGGCTTGATAACGGAAAGACAAAACCACATTCTCTCAGAACTACAGCTTCTTCATTTTCGATGCAGCCGAAGAGGCACATTTTTATTTTCTTGCACCACGTAACGCCGAGCTAAGCGGCACAGTTTATGTTTAAGTTTTTGGGAGAATAGCGCAGCGGCCCAAAAAGTTAAACATAAACTGTGTCCAGTGCACGAAGTGCACGTGCTTGAGCGACTTGTTATACATTTACATTTGCCAAACTTTTGCTACCGCTGGACTAAAGTTTTTTGCTTTTACAATATAAGTTCTAACGTCTGCGCCCATTAGAGGTTCTGGGTCAAGATGCGCCAATTTCATTAAGTTAATTAATTGTTGTTCTGTTGGTTCCTGTTTTAACCACCAATGGAAAGCACCACAACGGTCATGCTCTGAGGCTGCTTCATGGCCAGGTTGATACTTACTGATTTGAATAGCAGCCAATTTTTCTGGATACATTTCAAATAATTCCCATTCTTTTGGAAACTTCATTAAGGTTAAAAATTCGCTTTTAGTCATTGCCTTTTACCCGCAGCCAGCCAGCGGAAATATTTTTGACACTACTCGTTAATAATTTAAAAAATTTCAAACTACTCATTCTTTTTGCTTGCGACATTACAACTTATTGCGCGTGTATAACGCCGAGCTAAGCGGCAGTTTTTAAGTTGCAGTTTTGTGGAATACTTTTGCGCAGCAAAACCACAAAGCCGCAACTTAAAAACTGTCCAGCCACGGAGTGGCGATGCTTGAGCGACTTGTTAAAACGCTTTTGATTTATTTAAAAGTTTAGATGGCAACTTTGCTTTGCAAAATAATACCTACCGCAATAACCTTGCTGCCTTCACGAATGCAAAACTGGCTATTGATTCTAAAATTCCCGTTTGCTGCCAATTTTAGATTTTCAGAAAGTACAATTTTACATTCTGCTTTTTCTCCCTGATTTACCTTGCCACTAGAAAAAACATATGCAGCATCCCAGTCTGTTGTCTGAACATGATTGATATGCCAGAAAAACTGACCTCTGTATCCGTCAAACACTGGACTATTACGTCCGCCAAACTCCGACTCAATTAATTTCACTGATGCGAGTAAATCAAAATTTTCAAATTCGTTAAACGTAACCATTTGGCACTTCCATTTTTAACGCCGAGTTCAGCGGCAGTTTTTAAGTTGTGGTTTTGTGGAATACTTTTGCGCAGCAAAACCACAAAGCCGCGAATTAAAAACTGTCCAACGTAGGCGCGAAGCGCCGGAGTGATGCTGCAACGACTTGTTACACTGCTTTTAAGGTTCTTGGCAAAAATGAATTGATTTTTCATTTTTAAGTATTTGCTCTAATTCAATAGCCAGTTTATTGGTATGTTGCTGAACATTAATTGTACCTAATAATTTTTTGATGAATGCAACAAACCTAAATATTGGAACTTCAGCACAAGGGAAGACGTGCCAAACTACTTCATTACCTTTTGGAGGAGATTCTGGATCATAAGAATTCCTTAGCTCTTCGGTTTGCACATTACCACAACCAACCCATAGAATAACTTCGTTGTTTGAACACATAACACACCAACCCCAATCTTCAGGAATTACCTCTGCATTGGTGTAGCCGATAGACTGAAATTGTTTGCAGAGCCACTCAGCCAAATTCTTTCCATAGCAAGCTGGATTAGTAGCTTCGTCTTCGCCTTTTGCGATTTCAAAAATGCTAGAATTAAACCAATGACCTTGATTCATATTTTCCCGTGTAACGCCGAGTTCAGCGGCAGTTTTTAAGTTGTGGTTTTATGGAATTATTTTGCGCAGCAAAACCATAAAACTGCGACTTAAAAACTGTCCAACGCAGGCACGAAGTGCCGGAGTGGTGCTGCAACGACTTGTTATGTGTTTTTGATTAATGATTCAAACTCTTTTTTTAACGAAGTTGCCCTTCCTATATTTTCTAGACCAATATTCGCAAAGTGAAACTGCATTTTCGTATTGCCCTGATGTTGATATATATAAGCTAAGCTTAACGCAGCCCTAACCAAAGTAACTCCAAGAGCAGAACTAAATTCACCAGACTGATAATTTCTTGACGAAAGCTCAGCCTCAATACTTTCAATGGTGCTAAATTTTCTAAAGAATTCAGCCCCCTCAGAACAATATACTGAACATATATGCTCCACGCTTTGAGCGGAACTACTAAATGGCCACCAAAAATCAGAAACACCTTTCGGGGCTAATCGAACTCTAAACTCACAGTCAACCTCTTTTAATTTTTTGATTGTTGTATTTGGAAGAAAAGACAAATGAATGCCAAGATTGATGCAACAACTGGTCCCGTTACGATTATTTTGTATATTTATGGCATGAATTACTTCGTTAGAAACTTTTCGAAAATCATTTCTGCTGCCCACGAAACCCTCCGCCCGTAACAGCGCTATAAATTTTTGTTTTAGGTTTCCGTAAAACTCTTCTTTTTGTTCCATGGTTGGCTCTGATACATAACAGTTTATTCAAAAGTCCAGAATTTATATTTCCACAACACCAAAGCAAGAAACTCCATTACCAACAATAATTTAACGTTTAATAAAAATAAAAACGGAAATATACGGTTCAATAAAAATGTAGATATACGGCCCAGTTAAAACACTTGAATTCAAAAGGGACAAAGGCTATATTTAAAAACTGGATTTATATACAGGTGTGTTATGGAAAACGTCAAAATCCCTCTCCCGCAAAAACCTACTAAATTTCTCGATCAGTTCCGCACGTTTATTCGGTTGGATGGCAAAAGCTATGCGACTGAGAATACCTATGTTTACTGGGTTCATCAATATATTCTGTTTCATCAAAAACAGCATCCGGCCAAGCTCGGGGCGGAGCATGTAACGGCTTACCTTTCACATTTAGCCATAAGGTTGAATACTGCTCCAAACACGCAAAAAACAGCACTTAACGCAATTATGTTTCTCTATAACCGCTTTTTAAATCGTCCCATTGAAAAGCTAGAGTATCGCTATGCGAAAAAAGCTACTCGCACCCCAACCGTATTTTCTCATGATGAGGCAACGGCAGTTATAGATTGCCTCGTTATGCCGTACAAGTTAATGGCGCAATTAATGTACGGTGCAGGTCTTCGTATTTCGGACACTCTACGCTTGCGTGTTAAAGACATCGACTTCAACATGGGTTACATCATTGTGCGCGATGGGAAAGGTTCAAAAGATAGGACGACGCTGCTACCCAAAAGTCTTATAGCAGATCTTAAAAATCAAGTTATTGTTGTTTCCAAATTGCTGGAGTTTGATAAATCGCGAAATGTCGGGCCCGTATATTTACCACATTCATTGGAGCAGAAATATCCATACGCAGGTCATGCTTTGGAGTGGCAGTATCTGTTTCCGTCTGAGACTTTAAGCAAAGACCCGCGTGTAAATGTAATAAGGCGTCATCATATTTATAGCGGTACTTTGCAATCTCATGTTAAAGACGCGATTAGAGAATCTCGCATACACAAACAAGCTAGCTGCCATACCTTTCGCCATTCGTTCGCCACGCGTTTATTACAAGCAAAATATGATCTCAAACAAATTCAAACCTTGATGGGACATAGCGACATTCGTACCACTGAAATTTATTTACATGTACTGGATGAGCTTGGAGATAAAGTTAAAAGCCCTATAGATTAGCAATATTTTTTAACCAAAATAAAATTGATAAATAAATAGCATAGATGTAATGCAAATTTTAATTCAAAAAAAAGCCCTCGACATAGAGGGCTTTAATTCACAAAGAACACCTGACGCGCTACCCGGTATTACGCATACCTGCCGCAATGCCAGCCATAGTCACTTTGAGCGCGCGCTCAAGATCCGGACTGATGGTTTCACTGCTGCGATGACGTTTTAACAACTCTGCTTGCAGATAGTTGAGTGGATCAACATAAGGTTTACGCACTTCCAACGATTGACGCAACAGCGGTTCATCTTTCAACAAGATGTCCTGTTTCTTCAACGAATTGATTAAGGTTTCCAGAACTTTTAAATCATCGCGTAATTGTTTACCGAGACCGTGATATTCCACTGGCACCAACTGCTGTTCGTAGTAAGTGCAAATTGGGCCGTCAGCTTTACCGATAACCATCTCCAATAAATCGAGGAAGCTGGAAAAGAAAGGCCAGTTCGCAACCATATCTTCCAAGGTTTTCGGCTCATGCTCCAACGCATATTCCAGGGCTTGTCGCGCACCCAACCATGCAGGTAAATTCAAACGCACTTGTGTCCACGCAAACACCCAGGGAATTGCCCGCAAACTCTCCACGCCACCGGTGGACTTACGTTTTGCAGGGCGGCTACCCAACGCTAATAAACTTAATTCTTGTTCAGGTGTGAGGCTGCGGAAGTAAGGAACAAAATGTTCGTGACCACGCACTACGCTGCGATAGGTTTCAAGGCTTGATGCACCCATGCGCTCGATAAGATCACGCCACTCGGGCGCCGGTGCAGCATGAGGCGATATAGTTGCGCGCAGTGTGGCCACAACATACGACGATAAACTGCTAAAGGCAACGCGCGGCAAACCGAATTTGTAGCGAATCATTTCGCCCTGTTCAGTTACGCGAATGCGCCCATGAATCGAACCTGGTGGTTGCGATGCCATAGCTTTTTCAACCGGGCCGCCACCACGACCAACAGTTCCTCCACGACCATGGAATAGCACCAGTGACACTTCATATTTATCCGCAAGAGCGACTAATTTTTCTTGCGCTTTGTATTGAGCCCAAGTCGCCGAAAACTTACCTGCATCCTTCGCTGAGTCTGAATAACCAATCATGATGGTTTGGTCTTTCGCGCTGTATTTTTGATACCAGTCCAGGCTCCACAAACGATCCATTACAATCGGCGCGCGATCCAAATCGTCGAGCGTTTCAAACAGCGGAACAATCGGCATATCCCACGTCATGCCACACTCTTTTAATAAAAGAGCGACTGCTAAAACGTCTGACGGTTGTTGGGCCATAGAAATAACATAGTGCGATAAAATTTCGCGCGGCTCGTTAGCAATCACGCGACAAGTTGCAAGCACCTCAGCAGTGTCATCGCTCACAGGCCAGTTAACTGGCATTAACGGACGTTTACTGCTTAGCTGCTCAAGCAAAAATGTTTGGCGTTGATCCTCAGACCATTTGCCGTAATCACCTAACTCAAGATAAGCAACCAACTCGGAAATGGCTTTTACATGGCGCTCGCCGTCTTGACGAATATCCAGAGGAACGAGGTTGATACCGAAACAGTGAATGCGACGAATCGTATCCATTAATGGACCGTTCGCAATGTGCGGCAAACCAACATCGTTCAGGGATTTGTAGCAAACCATCAAAGGCTCCAACAAATCTTCGCGACTCACGATCAAATCTTCCGGCGTTTCCACAATACGACCTTGTAAACGCGCTTCAGCCCATTCCAGAGTGGCTTGAATACGCTTGCGCAGGGTGTACATGGCATCGCGGTAAGGCGTAGTGCTTGGGTATAGCTTGCGCAACTCGTCGGTTGCTTCACTCATACTCAGGTCGCCACCCAAGCTGTATACGTCGCGCGAATAAAGTTCTGCAGCCATCCAGCGACCTAGCAGTAAAACTTCGCGAGTAATTTTGTGAGTTACATTCGGGTTGCCGTCACGGTCACCGCCCATCCACGAGAAAAATTTGAAAGGTTGTACGTCGATAGGTAAAGGTTGGTCGAGATGGCGTTTACTCACACGATCCAGATGGCGAATAAAATCGGGCACAGCTTCCCACAAACTATTTTCGATAACGGCAAAGCCCCACTTGGCTTCGTCGATAGCGGTTGGGCGCGTGGTGCGAATTTCATCGGTGGCCCAAATTTCTTCCACCAAACGGTGCAAACGGCCTCGCAATTTATCTTGTTCGAAAGTTAAGAGACTACCGTTTTGGCGATCAGCCAAGGTATCTACAATTTGATCGTATTTGCGAATCAAAGTACGACGCGTAACCTCGGTAGGATGAGCAGTAAGCACCAATTCGATGCTTAATTCGCTGATTTTTTTAGCGAGCGCTTCTTTACCGTACTTTTTCGAAAACTCAACCAACATGGCTTGCAAACTGTCATCGCGTTCGGATTCAGCGCTGGAGAAATATTCCTGGTCGGCGATATTCGCGAGATTCAAAAATTGGTTGAAAGCACGCACAATGGGCAAAATATCGGCATCATCTAACTCACCCAACAACTTTACCAAGGGCGCAGAGTCGCCATTGTCCGCACGGGTAATAGCTTTACCGAGTTTGCGAATGCCCTCGACTTTAGCAAACAGATCTTCGCCTTCATGAGCAAGAATCGTTTCACCCAAGAGTTCCCCTAGCAAACGTACATTTTCGCGCAGGGTTTCAGGCAGCTTTAACATCGGATGTCTCCAAAAAAATCAGGGGGCCAACTAGATCGACAGAATAGGTGAAGCATCAAAACAGGGCGGCATTCTACGTCATCGCCCCTTGCTTGGGTAGAAATTACCCCTGCACGCACGGTAAAAGTACTCAAAAATAACGAAGCAGCCCGTTTATTAAGCGCCTGTACATATTCATCAGCAGTATCTATGCCAGCGCCTGATCAGACGGCAAATAAAGTAGCGGATATTGCAAACAATATTTCATTGAATAAGGTTGATTTTAATAGACGCAAGAGTGTGAACGAAGAGCAAATGATCGTTTATCAAACGGTAGATTGAAACGACTGGATGACTGCTTAAATTTACACCGAACCAGGCACAGCTCAAG
>CBHTVU010000158.1:0-9879 GCA_966096785.1 uncultured Gammaproteobacteria bacterium
ATGATGATGGAAGTTGTACGCATGCTGTGCGCGGGAATCGTCCACGGAGATCTATCTGAATTTAACGTATTGCTCGGCTGGCAAGGCCCAGTGATTATCGACTTACCACAAGCAGTTAACGCCGCTGGCAATAATCACGCGTTTAGTATGCTGGAACGCGACGTCAATAATATGAGCGACTACTTCGGCCAATTTGCGCCCGAGCTGCGTGAAACAGATTATGCCCACGAAATTTGGGATCTGTATGAAAGCGGGAAGTTAAACCCAAGCGTCAAACTCACTGGGAAATTCGAACATGTAACTACCGAAGCTGACATCGCAGCCGTGTTGCGGGAAATTGAAGACGCTCGCCTTGACATGGAACGCCGAAAAGCTGCTAGAGAAGAAGCTGAAAACGAATAACATCAATATAAAAATAGTAGTGGCGCCAAAGCTTTCTGCTTGGCACGACCGAATGTGGGTAAAAACGCCAAGCTTCATCACAGCAATAAAGTGACACAACTCCCAACTTGTCACAATTCTCTACCATTTGTCCTCGAAATTGACCATTAGCTGCTCAGCAACTGGTCACTCCGCAGGTTTTCGGTTTTAATGGAAATTAGAACCATAACCATTTAGCCAATTTTTTTCTAAAAAATTAGCGCTTTATACGACAAGCGAGCAACTTAATTATGGACGTTAGAGCACTCCATCGCCAAATGACCCAATACAATCGCTGGAAGCGTCAACTTGATGAACGCCTTCAGCGATTCGACGATTGGGGCAGTAGCTACCAGATGCTGAGCAGCGAGGTACAACGTACGCTGCAAAAAGCTCGACAGCTACTGCGTGGAGATAGCTTTACTATTGCCTGTGTAGGTGAGTTTTCCCGTGGAAAAACCGAGCTGATCAATGCACTTTTATACATGGAAGGTGGCCGCCGTTTGCTGCCGTCCCAACCCGGTCGTACCACAATGTGCCCAACGGAAATATTTTGGGATTCAACCGTCGCCACCAACTGCGTTCGCCTGCTTCCAATCGAAACCCGTTGTACAAATACCAGCCTGCAAAACTTTAAACGCATCCCGCAGAAGTGGGTCACTGTAAATTTCGACCCGACCAATCAGGATCAAACTCGCGCTGCTATCAATCAGGTTTCCGCTAACAAATGGGTAACTCCGGCCGATGCGGTCAAGCTTGGTTTTGCTATGGATGAGTTGGGTGATCGCGATATACACGGCAAAGTTGCGGTACCAGCCTGGCGTCATGCCCTGATCAGCCTGGATCATCCCTTGTTGCGCCAAGGCTTACGCATAGTCGATACACCCGGCTTAAATGCGCTGGGTAATGAACCAGAGCTTACCTTAAGAACTCTACCAGAAGCCCAGGCTATTCTATTTTTGATGTCTGCAGATGCTGGAGTTACGGCGAGTGATATGGCTATCTGGCGTGAACATGTGCAAGTCCTGCGCGATGAACAATGTACCGCCGTACTCGCACTGTTAAATAAAATCGACAGCCTGTGGGATGATTTGCAATCACCTACGGATATGAATGCCAGCATTGAAAATATTCGCAATATCACGGCGAAACAACTCAAGCTCGCGCCTGAACAAGTGATTCCTATATCAGCAAAACAAGGCCTGTTAGGCAAAGTAGGGCGCAACATGCAACAGCTGGAGCGCAGTAACTTCCCACAACTTGAGCGCAGGTTGGCGGATGTGGTTATGCATAGCCAGCAGCAGATCGTGGGCCATCGTCTCATCGGCCACAGCTACGAAATGATCATCAACACTCGCAACAGCCTCGCTAATCGTTTGGCCGAGTGCGAAACGGAGATTCAGACGTTGCGTACTGCTGCACCGCAAGAAGCTGCGGAGAAATTGCAGCAATTGCGCGATACCGTACGTCAAAACCATCACCAGTATCACAAACAGGCAATTTCGTTGCGCACAAGCCAACGCTTGTTAGAATCACAGCGCCCGGCGCTTATGGCTCCGATCAGCAATGAGCTCTTGGAACAACAGATCAGCAATGCGCACCGCAGTCTCGCCCAAAGCTGGACGACACTTGGATTAGGTCGTGCCATAGGTAATTTCTTTGACGATGTTGATAGCAGCCTGCGCCACGTTGAGCGTGAGATCGAGCGCTCAAATCGTTTACTCGTATCAATTTATCAACGTCCGGAGCATAACTTCACGGCTGACGAATTAATGATGCGACACCTGCTCAAGATTCATCAACAACGCCGTCAATTGCGTCAGCTGCACAAGCACGCTGATGATTTCCGCTATTCACTGAATACACTTTTCACGCGCAAAGGGGCTTTGATTAATCGCTTCATCAATACCTTGGTTCAAGAGGTACGCAATACCTATCAAGATTTGGCCAAGCACATAGATTTGTGGCTACAAGAGGCGCTCTCCCCCTTGGCTCACAACAATCAATATCAGAAACAATTGCTTGAAACCCATATGTTGCGTCTCACCCAAATCCAGACCCAGCGCAACACACACGCGGAGCAAATAGAAAGTCTGCAAACCAATATCTATCAGCTACAAGCTGCTCTTAATTCATTGGAGCCGCTTTACCAGGAAATCGTCCACGCTCCGCTTGAGAAAGACGTAGCTGAAAATCTGGCAATCTTGCGCGGTGGGCAGGTGGTTTCATTGCTGGAAGCCCGCCACAACGCACGAGCAAACCAGCACTAACCCGCAAAAAAAGACCGGATCCAGCTTTGGTCTGGGTTCCGGTCAACAGAGTCACTCTTAGCAAACCTTCATCGTCTATCAAATAGTATTTAGCATAAAGCGTGCCAATCCCTATATTACTGAATCTAAAGGGATTCCGTCCTCAATTACTCGATCTCTACCCCAGTGGCTGCATCAATATTGACCCTTCATAATCAAAATAGACCCAAATAAAGTCAATTTGCAATGCGGGACGAAAACCTGAACACATAACTTGCAGCCTATAGCCCGCCTCTTTAGACTGGCGCTCCATCACGTCTTGCCGATTGCAGGCGATGCTTGCTTTCATCTATACAGCTAAGAGAACACCATGCCAAATGAGCTACCTGCCAATTCGGTGGGAATAGTGACACCACAAACAATGTATTTTAGTGAGCCCTTATTATTGGCTTGCGGAAAAAACCTGAACGATTACGAAATCGTCTACGAGACCTACGGCCAACTCAACGCCAATAAAAGCAATGCTGTTTTGATTTGCCATGCGCTTTCAGGACACCATCACGCCGCCGGATATCACCGCATGGAAGATAAACGCCCGGGCTGGTGGGATGTTTACATAGGCCCCAATAAACCTATAGATACCAACAAGTTTTTCGTGGTCTCTCTGAATAATATTGGCGGTTGTCATGGTTCTACAGGGCCAACGAGCATCAATCAAAGTACAGGAAAGCCTTGGGGACCGGACTTTCCCAAGCTACGCGTGCGCGATTGGGTACACAGCCAGGCAAGATTGGCAGACAAGCTAGGGATCAAAGTGTGGGCCGCCGTTATCGGCGGTAGCCTCGGCGGTATGCAAGCCATGCGTTGGACCTTGGAATATCCAAACCGTGTGCGCCATTGCGCAGCCATAGCTTCTGCGATGAACTTAAGCGCGCAAAATATCGCATTCAATGAAACGGCCCGACAAGCAATTATCAGCGATCCGAATTTTTGCGAGGGTCGCTATCTGGAGCAAAACACGTTGCCGAGGGAAGGTCTCGGTGTTGCGCGCATGATTGGCCATATCACTTATCTTTCAGATCATGATATGGGTGAAAAATTTGGGCGCGATTTACGAAGTGGTAGTTTCGATTTGGGCACAGATGCTGAAGTCGAGTTCCAAATTGAAAGCTATCTTCGTTACCAAGGTGGAAATTTCGCAAAAAGTTTTGATGCCAATAGTTATTTATTAATCACGAAAGCGCTCGATTATTTTGATTTAGCTCGCGAATACGGTGACGATCCCATAGAGGCGTTCAGGCATGCACAAGCAAAGTTCCTTATCATTTCCTTTAGTACTGATTGGCGTTTTGCTCCCGAACGATCACGTGAAATTGTAAAAGCTTTGATTGGTGCACATAAATCTGTTACCTACGCCGAAATAGAATCGAAATCCGGCCACGATGCGTTCCTCTTACCCGATGAACGCTACCAACAAGTGTTTGGCCGATATCTCGCAGGCATAGAAACCTAATCCACAGAAGCCAATTAAAAAGATTATATACATGCGTATTGACTTGAATGAAATTCAACATTGGATAAAAGAACGCAGCCGTATCCTCGATTTGGGTTGCGGGGATGGTACTTTATTAAAATTTCTGATCGACAATAAAAATGTTGACGGGTACGGTCTGGAAATTGATGCAGAGCAAATTAATTTATGCATCGATAAAGGTTTAAATGTTGTCGAGCAAAACCTGGATCGCGGGCTGGGAAATTTTTCCGATAATAGCTTTGATACTGTGTTAATGACCCAAGCACTTCAAACACTCCATTTTCCACACAAAGTGCTTGATGAAATGTTACGCGTGGGGAAAGAATGCATAGTCACCTTTCCAAATTTCGGCCACTGGAAAGCACGCTACCAACTTGCCACCCGTGGACGTATGCCCGTATCTGATTTATTACCCTACGAATGGTACAACACACCCAACATCCATTTTTGTACCTTCAAAGACTTTGAGGTTTTGTGTCACGAAAAAAATATCAAAGTAATTAATCGACAAGTAGTCAATGAACAGAGTGGAAAATTATTAAAAGATGTATTGCCAAATTTATTTGGTGAAACAGCTATTTATCATTTAAGTAAGTAATTTCTACCCAAACATATCTTTGTGAATTAATCGCATGATGACAATAGACTAGCATTCCATTAATACCCACTAGTTTCATTCACACAATTGAGGTGATTTATGAAAAAAATCTTTCTATCAATACTCATTTTTGCTTCATCCTGCTGTGCGCTCGCGCAAATAAATCAAACCAAAGAGATACAGACCTGGCAAAAATTTGGCGCCTACACAGTTCATTACAACGTTTTTAACAGTAAAGATATTCCGCCAGAAGTCGCCAGCATTTATAAACTCACGCGCAGCAAGGATATAGCTCTGATAAACATAAGTCTCACTAAAACCGAAAATGACATCACCACGCTTGGTTTACCTGCAAAAGTATCTGCAAGAGCAGTAAATCTTTTGCAACAATCCAAACCTTTGGAATTTGATGAAATAAAGGAACCCGAAGCAACTTACTATATAGCGTCATTTCGTCACACGAATGAAGAAGATATTCGCTTCGAGATAAGTGTTTTACCTAAAGATGAAGGCAAACCTTTAATCCTGAGTTTTACGCGCAGGCTCTTTACAGAGAATTGATATTTGAAGCTGGCTTTCCGCCAATGGGAGCCAAGCTGAAATGACAATAACAAAATTAGTTCGTATCAATTCAACCAGCCGTTCATTTTAATTTTTTAAGGGATCAATATGCAAATCATAATCGGTGGCTGCTTATGTGGCTCAGTTCGTTATCAGGCAACTGCAAAACCTTTAATGACTCGTGCTTGCTGGTGCCGCACGTGCCAGTATTTTGCGGCAGGTAATGCTGCAGTCAATGTGGTGTTTCCTGCAGACACAGTGACTATTTCCGGTGAGCTGAAAGATTTTGAAAGTATTGCGGATAGCGGAAACAAAATGCACAGAAAATTTTGCCCCAATTGTGGCGTGCATTTATTTAGTCAAGCAGAAGTTCGCCCCCACATATTAATTGTGCGTGCAGGCACATTGGATGATCAGAAAAATATAAAAATAGATGCATTAATATGGACTTCGTCCGCACCTGCTTGGGCATATCTTGATCCAAATATTCAACAATTTGAAAAGCAAGCGCCGCCACCAACGTCAAAATAAACATCCAAAACGTCATTAAGAGTTAGCCGCAACCAGCTCTTAATAAAATTTAAATCACCTGCCGCAACCACTGCTGTAATTGTGGTAATGACATAGCACCGGACATACGCTGAACTTCTTTTCCCTGTTTAAATAAAATTAATGTTGGAATACTTCGAATTGCCCAGCGCTGCGCAATACTCGGGGCTGCCTCAGTATCTAATTTTGCAAAACAAATTTTTGTTTCATAGATTCCAGCGGCTTGTTCAAATACAGGTGCAAAACTTTTGCATGGACCACACCATGAAGCCCAGCAATCTACCAACACTGGAATATCATTTTTATCCAGAATCGCACCTATATTTCCCGGGTGCAAATTGACAGGTTTACCTGAAAATAAAGGCTTTTTACATTTTCCACATTGGGGTTTATCACCTAAACGCTCTTCAGGAACCCGGTTAGCGGCATTGCAATTCGAACATACAATTTGAATTAGGCTCATAGCGACTCAAGACTTTAAATGAGGACTGATTGGACTTGTGGAAATTATAAAGGTCGGATCACCAGGGCAAGCTTTCGCCGTTTGAATGCCAGAAGCCACCCGTGTTTTGTAAATTTAATTCAGAAATTCTTTTACTCAAACGTTTGGCGGACTCAGCGGCGGAAATATCGCCTCCAAAATTCACCATTGCCGTTTGCACGTATCCCGGGTGCAATATAGCGACCGCGATGTCACGTGATTTTAAATCAATACTCAGAGACATAGCGCCAGCATTAAGCGCCGCTTTCGACATACGATACCCGTAATAACCGCCGGAGGAATTATCGGCAATCGAGCCCATCCGGCTTGTGATAAAAGCGACCTTGGCACCGCCACTCATGTTACCTAACAAGGCCTCGGTAACTTGTATGGGCGCTTGTGCGTTAACCAAAAATTGTTGCGTCACATTTTTATAATCGATGTCACCTAAATTATCGACGCTCAGTATCCCTGCATTATTTATCAATAAACTAATTTTTGTTCCGGTCAGCTGCTTAAGCATTTCCTGTATATGTTGCGTATTTGTCACGTCAATCCCTTGTAGAACCTTTGCCCCGGTCGCATCAAGCTCAGCTGACGAAGCTCGACAAACGGCGATAACCTCCCACCCTTGGGCACAGTATTCCTGTACGAGCGCAAGACCTATACCGCGATTTGCACCTGTAATAAGCGCTGTTTTCATCATGACCTCCAGACAGGGTAAAATTTTAATGACTCATATTTATGGTGGGATTCAGGTTTATATACTGCGTGAACCTGCGTATAACTTCACTATACCTACAAAAATAGCATTCAATACCTAAACGCAATTGCACGACGCCGCAGAACAAGGCAAGATTCGCCCGCAGGAAAAAGCCAAGGTGGGAACACCTATCGCTTGGAACGCCAGAAAACTCAAATAAGTAATGGCTAACACCCTTTAAACAATCAAATTACAACGCAAAGTGCCGATGCTATGTCAAATAAATTACTAAAACCGGGGCACCCCCTAAACGACCTGGTGCGCAAATATCTCTACCCTATTATTTTGTTGATCTGCTCGTTCGGGGTTTATTTCACCTACTATGGCACCCCCAATGCTATGTTTTGGGATGAAAATTACCATATAGCCTCTGCCGAAAAACACGTGCAGGGCGTTATGTATATGGAGCCACACCCACCACTTGGCAAAATGCTAATGGGGTTGATGGAAGTCATCGTTGGCGCTAATGACAAAGTGGACAAGCACAAATTCCTCGAAACAGATCATATCGAGGGCGCTGACACACCTCCGGAAACAAAATTTACCGGTTATCGCTGGCCATCGGTTGTGCTTATGGCGTTGTCGGTATTATTTTTCTACGGCATTTTACGGCGGATAACACAAAATAATCTCATTGCTTTTTTATTTAGCAGTTTTGTTATTTTTGACAACGCTACGGTCATACAAGCGCGCGCGGCAATGCTTGAAGGCATTCAATTATTTTTTATCCTCGCCGCCATTTATTATTTTGTGCGCAAGGTGACCAGCGGAGACGCCATTACTCTGCCGCACTATGCGATTCTTGGTTTGCTGATTGGTTTGGTCATTAGCGTAAAAGTAAACGGTTTTATTTTATTTTTATTATTCGTCATGTTGTTTGGTGTAGACCAGTGGCGCAATATCCTCTCGCTAAATTATGTTCCTATCGCCAAGCGCTTATTGTTAACTGTACCCGCAGGTGTTGGTGCAGTTGCATTGGTATTTTTAACTGTTTTCTATATTCATATTGGCATGGGTACAAAAGTAATTGCCGGCCATACCTACAAGGCTTCGCCAGAATTTCTACAGGCGATCCAGCGTGGCGACACGTGGAGTTTGTCCACCTTCAGAACGGGCTTGCGAGACAACCTCAAATACATGAGCGAATACGCTGATGGCGTACCAAAACTGGACGAATGTAAGCCAGACGAAAACGGCAGCTTCGCTATGGATTGGATACTTGGCAAAAAGACGATTAGCTACCGTTGGGACAAAGATACGGTTAATGGCATAGTGCAAGTTAAATACATGAACATTGTCGCAAACCCGATTATTTGGTTTAGCGTGGTAGCCGGGATTGTATTAAGCCTTGGTCTCATCATGAGCAAATTTATATACGGCCAGAAAGAAAAAGATACGCCGCTGTTTTATTGGATTTGCGCATTTACATCACTTTATATGTGCTACATGTTGGCTATCTTACAAATTGAACGGGTAATGTACCTGTATCACTATCTGGTTCCTTTAATATTTGGTTCTATAAATCTTGCACTGATTTTCAGCTATATCTATCGCGAGGATATTCTTTCCAACAATAAGCACATGTGGATTAATTTAAGTTTATTTATCGCCTTGGTCATCGCTATATTCGCTTTCTTTGCGCCATTCACTTACGGCATGCCTATGACGGAAGATCAATTTGAAATGCGCAATTGGTTCAGCTTCTGGAAATTACAGGTGGTGCAATAATGAAAGCCATTCCTTTTAATAAAAATATCGTATTTTCAGTATTACTTGCGGTGATTGTATTTGCGATTGTTAATCGTATTATTCCACCTCACGTGAGCCCTGTATTTGATGTTCTGATCAGTAAAAATCGTTCAGCTATCACCGATATTCATCAAGCACGCGATATTGAAATCTCCAAGACGGTAAAAGTCGATGTTATAGACCTCGCTGATAAAAGCCGCTTTCGCCACTCAAAACTCGGTGATCTTGGTTACGCTAATGATTTTTTTGTCGACATAGATGCGCCCTTTACCGTTAAGAAAGCGGGTGGATATATTTTTTATGTTGGCAGCGACGACGGTTTTGCTTTGAGCATTGATGATAAACAAATTTGCGAATGGACTCATGATCGTCCTTTAACAGTTGACCAATGCCGTATTAGTTTGAGCGAAGGAAATCACAAATTTAAACTGTCTTACTTCCAAGGGTTTGGTAACGCTGGCTTAACCATGAGCTACTCGCTTGGCGGTGACGGCAAGCAATATTTGGCCGGGGATGACTCAAGATATATTTCTTTTTCAAAAAAATAAATTGGTAAGAACTATAAAAAAATCCGGATCAAGAATCCGGATTTTTTTTGGCCGCGAATTAATAGCGTTTATACTGAAACTTATAGGGGTTGCATGCCACGACATGCAGGATAGGTTGAGCAAATCCAAAATAGCTTGCCCGCACTAGCGCCCGTTTTTGCTTTACGTTTTAACATAACGGCCGAGCATTTGGGGCATAGCTTCAACTCAATACCATTTCCAATCATTTCACCTTTTACAGAAGCAGACTCTTCGGATTTTACGTCCAAAGGATCTGATATTTTAATATCCAGAGCGTCATTTCCTTGCTCACCCAGCTGTACCACAACCGGATCTGATTGTTCAGTCTTTCCACCCAAAGATTGAAAAATAATGCCCCTTAAAGCATGCGAGTCATAATTCATTTGAGTCTTTACATACGCAATAG
>CBHTVU010000159.1:0-9749 GCA_966096785.1 uncultured Gammaproteobacteria bacterium
AATGGATAAACGCGCGCAAAGCGCGCCCACATAAATTTACGATAGTCCTGTTTGGATATTGCAGATTCAAAACGTGACTGATAAACGTAAGCGAGTACAAATCCACTCAAAATAAAAAATAAATCCACCCAGAGGTATGACTTGTGAAACAGATGCGAAGGAATGACACGCGGCAACTTATCCAGCAACACATACATAAAATGGTGACTAAGAACAAACAAGGCAGCTATGCCGCGTAAGGATGTTAAGGCAGCAAGTTCCGGTTGACGTGGATGTGCTGGATTAAGCATTCGCCGTTGCCTTGGCCCAGGTTGCCATTTCGCTAACCACCAGTTGTTGATCTTCTGGCTCGGCCAAAATGTGCGACGCTTGTGTTAAGTAAACAAGCTTGTGGTTATCGCCAAATTTTGCTGATTTAAAACAATCGCGGAATTGCCCTTCGTAATTGTAATGATCACTCTTGCAAAAAACGCTGAACAATTTTAATCCGCGTTGCGCAAGCTGAGTCAAGCCTGCTTCAACTTCAGGTTGCGGAGGAAAATCTGGAAATTGCGGTACTTCAAAAAATCGTTCTTCAACACCAGACACCTCTGCACCCGATGTTTTTTTCTGCAAACCGAGTAAACGTTTAGTCACACTCATCCAACGCTTCCATGCAAACAAGCGAGGGATGTAATGATGTATGTAGCTTTTCCAACTCAAATAACAATAACCATCAATTTGTGCAATGCCGATTACACGGGGATCTTTTATTGCTGTGCGGTAGGACGCGTAGGCACCTGAACAAAGACCGTAGAGAATAAATTGTTTGATGTTTTTTTCGCGCGCCAGATAATCCATCGCTTCTTGAACTTCTTCCACTGCTGACTCTGAAGCCGTTAGCGTATTGCGACGCGCTTCACTGTCACCAATTCCGGAAAAATCAAAACGCATGGTTAGCAATCCAGCCCGTTCAACAATAGTTCGCGCTAAAGTTACTGACAGCCGACATGAACCAACGCGATGAATCACGCCGGAATTTAATAAGATAACAGCAACTGATGGATTACTAACTTCTGAAGGTTCCGGTTGGCTGATGATGCCAATAAGCGGATTTACTTGCCCAATACTAATAACGCGCTCGCGCATAAAACACCTAAAGTTGCCGTGCTGAAAAATAATTTTCGATGGCTTGCACAATGGGTTGTGGCCAAAGAATTCCACCTACGTGGTCAACATAATTCCAATCATGTGGCGCAGGTGCGAGCTCATATAAAAATCGAGGCAGACTGCTCAAGCTTGCATACAACTTTGTAAAACTCTCATTTTCATGGGACACAATTTGTGCCACAGAAGTGTTTTGCAATCCTTGCAGTTGCCGTATATCCAATCCGGCCAAACTTTGCTGAAAATCGCGTGGCATGGAGAAACCATTGAAATGCAAAGTACCATCTGCAGCGACGAAATTAGCGCGCGATTGTGCAGCGTTAATTTCTTTACCCAATTCATCAATGTAAGCCTGACCGCTTACCACCGGGTCCCACATAACCAAACGGGAAATATTTTGATGGTTCGCGGCAACTTGTGCGGCCAGAAGCGCACCTAAACGAAGGCCTAACAACGACACTTTTGGCACCGCAGCTATATCAATTAATTCCTGCACTGCAATGCGGATATCCTGTTGCCAATCATCCGCAGTCACTCCCACCAAAGTACCCGCAGAATCACCGGTGCCGCGATAATCAAAGCGTAATACTGAGTAACCCAAATTCGATAAATTAATAGCCAGACGACGCAGAGAGCGGTGCGCACGCATATTTTCCTGCCCAAACGGACTGCATAGCACAATACCTTCACGCCGATTAGACAACTTCGGAGGATGATAAGCGCCAAACAGGTAAGTTGAAGAGGGGCCGAAATAAAACGCTTCCAAAAACTTTGCTCCTAGATAATTTTTTACGCCTGAACCATCCGTTCAGGCTCGATGTGTGCTCGCCCTACAGGTTACCTAAAATCTGGATTTTTACTACATGCCAGCTGTAAGCAATCGATAAAAAATGTTTATGCGCGGGGGAAAGACCCAGCGCACGCAACTAATCGTTATCTACCACCAAACAGCTTACTAAAAAAGCCCTTGGTTTTTTTGGAAGCCTTCGCGTGTTCTTGAACATGATCAATTGGTACAACTGCTGATTGACCATGTATATCAGCTTGAATATCAGTCTGATTATTTCCAAGGGCGGCATCAATTCGCGCAGCTAATTGTTCCAGCGTATTGACCCACATATCCTGCGGTGAAAAACGCACACCAAAAGTGGCGTCAATTTCCAGAATCACTTCCAGCGCTAACAACGAATGCCCGCCAATATCAAAGAATTGTCCGTCGATACTAACTTGATCACGCTTGAGTGCAGTTTGCCAAATTCCTGCTAATTTGATTTCTGTCGCAGTAACTGGAGACACCATTTCGCTTGAGCTGGTATGAACCGCAACCGGTTGAGAAAGCACTTTTCGATTAACCTTGCCCGATGGAAGCAGAGGTAATTGTGCGATCGCCGTAAATTGTTGCGGCAACATATAGTCGGGCAGATGCTGACGTAAATGTTTGCGCAACTCGGTATTGGTAGGTTCTTCATCGCCTTGATAAACAACATAGGCAACCAATCGCTGATCCGTTTTATCGAAATGCTGCAAAACTACTGCCACATCTTTAATGGCAGTGTGGCGGCGGAGCTGTACCTCGATTTCTTCGAGTTCAATACGGAAACCGCGCAATTTGATCTGGTTATCCAGGCGCCCGGCAAACTCCACATTTCCACTCCGAGTCCATCGCGCCTGATCACCGGTGCGATAAAGCCTGCGACCTTGCGCATCCACTACAAAACGCGCGGCGGTTTGCACATCATCTCCCAAATAACCTTTGGCCAGACCTGCCCCGCTGATCCAGAGTTCGCCGAATGCGCCTATGGGCAAGGGGCGACCAGCATCATCCAACACATGCAGCTGGGTATTGGCCAAGGGGCGACCAATGTAGATGGCTGGAACACTTCCGTCAGCACTCGGGCGAACACGGTATGCACTGGTCCAGACAGTAGCCTCAGTAGGACCATAGAGATTCCAGAGATCTACACTCTGAGCCAACAAATCTGCTGCGAGATCGCTAGTCAATAATTCCCCACCACAAAAGCCGCGAAACCCTGAAGGTGCTCGCCAACCGGAGTTGATTAACAACCGCCAGGTCGCAGGCGTCGCCTGTAGTGTAGTGATTTGCTGTTCATCCAGAAGATGTCGCAACGCCAAATCATCCTGGCTCTGTTCTTCGCTGGCCAGAACCACGCTGGCACCGCTGGTGAGAGGCAGGAACAGTTCCAGTATCGAGATATCAAAAGCTAAAGTGGTGAGCGCCAGCAAACGATCATGCTCACCCATTCCCGGTTCGCGTTTAACGGCGTGAATGAAATTATGTAAAGCACCCTGGGTAACTTCCACTCCTTTAGGTGTGCCAGTGGAACCAGAGGTAAAAATAACGTAGGCAAGTTGATCTTGCGTAATTGAAACTACAGGCGAGCTAATTGAAGCTTGGGCAAGCTCAGCTTCCGCCAGATCCAGTTGCAAGGCTTTATCCGCAAAACCGCCAAGATTGCCCACCAGATTGCTGTCGGTGACAACCAACTTCACAGCAGCGACCGTAAGAATAGTATTTACACGCTCGACAGGATATGAAGGATCGAGCGGAACATAAGCTGCGCCGAGTTTCCAAATCGCCAATATCAAGGCTGGCAAATCACAGGTGCGCTTAATTAACACACCCGTTAAATCGCCTGCCTTTAAACCATTAGCGTGCAAATAGTTGGCGATGCGATTGGCGCGCTGTTCAAGTTCGCTGTAGGTGTAGGTACTTCCACCAGCGATCACCGCAGGCTTGTCAGCACGCTCGGTAGCCTTGCGGGCCCAGTCGCCAACAACGCCTTGATTGAATACAAATTCAACCCCGGTGTTATTCCATTGGCTAAGAGTCTCCTGCTCACTCACCCCGGCGGACGTAAGTTCACCAATAGTGAGATCTGGCTTTTTCGCTGCAAGAATTGCAGCCTCCACGAAGCTCGCACCAATTGCCTGAACGGTCGTTTTATTAAAGAGTTCGATAGGAAACTCCATGCCGCCATCCATACCTTTGAGCTGACGTTTAACCCAAACGTCTAAATCGGTCTGCACTCCCATACGCTCGATATCAACTTGCGAACGCTGGATACCATCCATCTGATCACCACGGTTGCGCACGTCCTGATAACTAAACAAGGTTTGCACAAGCGGCGGACGAGCAGCATCGCGCGGTGGATTCAGTGTGTGCACCAAAGTTTCAAACTGGGTGTCCTGGTTATCCATGGCTTCCAGCACGGTCTTCTTAACATCCTGCAAGAAACCCGCAAAAGTACGCTGGGATTTAAAACGGAAACGACACACCAGACGATTGATAAATGGCCCCATCAAACCGCTGATTTCCATTTGATTGCGCGCAGAAACCGGCACACTAACGAGAATGTCATCCTGGCGACTGTAGCGATGCAAAGTAAGCGCGTACAAACCTATGATCACCATAAACAGGGTCGCGCCTTGACGACTGCCGAGTTCTTCCAGCTCTTGCAAGAGCGGTTCATCGAAATGGAAATTAATTCCTTCCGCACGATGCGCTTGATGTGCAGGGCGAACTTTATCGAGCGGTAAATCCAATACCGGAAGCTCACCGGATAATTGTTGCGACCAGTAACCCAACTGTTTTTTCACCGCGTCACTTTCAAGCCAAGATTTTTGCCACAACGCATAATCAGCATATTGCACGGGCAAAGACGGCAACGGATTAGGCAATCCCTGCGCGTAAGCGTTGTAGAGCGTGCACATTTCTTTTAGCAAAATGTCGAAAGACCAACCGTCAAAAACGAGGTGATGAATCAGTAGGAAAATCACGTAGTCATCGGGCGCGAGTTGAATCAGGCGGACGGTAAATAGAGGACCGCGCTCGGTATCAAAAGGCTTGGCTGCTTCCTTTCGCAAAACCAGTTTTAAATCATCCAGATTATCAACATCGAAGTCAGAAACTGGGATGGGTTTTAAATTTAAACCAAGCGACTCGCGTAAATTCAAAACCAGCTTGCCCGCTTCAGTGCGGAAACCTGCACGCAAAAGTTCATGGCGTTGTTCGATGGTTTCGAAAGTGCGCTGCAATGCATCGTGATTTAATTTCCCGCGCAGACGGAAAGGCGCGGGTAAGTTGTACGCGAAAGAATCCGGCTCGATTTGTTCCAGATACCAAACCCGTTGTTGCTGCGTTGAGGCTATAGCAATTTCGTTTGCAGCGCGAGGCAGCATTTTCGCCTGCACATTACCGCTTTGGGTTTCGTGAGCGATGATCTCGGCTAATTGGCGAATGGTAGGAGCTTCAAATAATTTACGCAGACCGATATTAATACTGAACAGACTTTTCACTCGCGCGAACATTTGCGTTCCGAGCAATGAGTGGCCGCCCAGCTCAAAGAAATCATTAGTTACACCCACTTTTTCCAAGCCAAGGATTTCTCGCCAAATGATGACAAGCTGTTCTTCGATGGGGTTTTGGGGAAGCGCAAAACTGCTTTCATCAATTTCGCCGAGCACAGGAGCTGGTAACGCTTTGCGATCTACTTTGCCACTGGAAGTTAGCGGGAATTTATCCAACACCACAAAATGCGAAGGCACCATGTAGTCGGGCAACATAGAGCGCAGATGATCGCGAAGAGATTGGGTTTCGGGACTGGAACCGTCCTGCGTCATTAGATAGGCAACCAAACGCTGATCGTTTTTGCGATCTTCCCGCGCAAGCACTACGCTTTGGGTTACGCCGGGATATTGGCTGATCACCGCTTCAATTTCGCCCAACTCAATGCGTTGACCACGCAGTTTGACCTGGAAGTCGTTGCGACCTATGTATTCCACCACTCCGTCGTCTCGCATACGCACAAGATCTCCCGTTCGGTAAACACGCCCCGGCTTTCCATTTAACAGCAGGTCTGATACGTAGGGATCAGCAATAAAGCGATCAGCGGTTAAATCGGGGCGGTTAACGTAGCCGCGCGCGATTTGCACGCCTGCCAAAAGCAACTCCCCAGGCACGCCGGGAGGTTGCAGCTTGAGCGCATTATCCACAACATATAACCGCGTGTTTGTGAGCGGATAGCCAATTGGAACACTGGCGCCTGAGTCGCCCTGACCGCACAACCAATAGGTTACGTGGATCGCAGCTTCAGTGGGACCGTATAAATTCCACAGTTCCACATCGGGAAATGCTTTCACAAAGCGCTGCTCAAGATCTTTGGATACTGCTTCACCACTCGCCAATACGCGAACGATACTAGGGCATTTTTGGTTATCTGCTTCTTGCAAAAACAAATACAACATTGACGGCACAAAATGCACGTAAGTCATTTGATGCTGGTTAATCAGCTCAATCAAATAACCAGTTTCTTTATGCCCGCCGGGTTTAGCCATAATCAATTGGCTACCGGAAATCAGCGGAAGGAATAATTCCCACAGAGACACGTCAAACGTGTACGGAGTTTTTTGTAGAATCTTGTCAGTGGTTTTAAGTTTGTAAACTTCATCCATCCACAACATATGATTGCAGACAGCTTGATGTTCATTCATTACACCTTTGGGTTTACCGGTAGAACCGGATGTATAAATCACATAGGCCAATTGGTCAGGCTTGATGTTTAAATTTGGTCGAGCATTAGAATAATTTGAGAGAACTTCTTCCGATGCATCAACTGCGAGACGCGAGATATTAGCTGGCAAATTTCCATCAAAACGCTGTTGGATCAAAACCAGTTTTGCACCGGCTTCTTCCAGAATATATTCCACGCGATCCAGCGGATGTTCCGGGTCCAACGGCAAATAAGCACCGCCCGCTTTAAGCACCGCGTTAATAGCGATCACCATTTCCAGCGAGCGCTCCATCATGATCGGTACCATAGTTTCGGCACCGACACCTTGCGCAATCAAATAATGCGCGAGACGGTTAGCTTGAGCATCCAGCTCGGCATAAGTTAGTTGTTCACTCTCAGCGATAACGGCAATGTTATTTGGAAATTTATCGACCGCAGTTTCAATAAGCCCGTGCAAACTGCCCGCATGTTTGTAGTCGCGACGCGTATCGCCCCAACGACTTACAATAGCCTTGCGGTCTGCATCAAGAATAAATTCAATTGCACTTAAGGCTTGATCAACATTCCCATTTAATCGCGCATAAAAAACTTCAAGCTCAGTTAAACGGCGCTCCATAGTGCCTTTGCGCCACAAACTTGTATTGTAAGTACATTCCATTACCGCCGACTTGGTCGACAGTGTAATGTTCATATTGATATCGAAGTTTTCAAAGGTGCGCGGATTGGAACCAAATTCCATCACCAGATCGTGATAAGCTTCACTCGGCTCGCCTTCCTGATCCACGTTAAAAATGACGGAGACTAACGGTGGCTTGGACGGATCACGTTCTGCTTCGATAGTTTGCAGCAAAGTACCATAAGTTAAATATTGATATTCGAAAGCATCCAACATTTTTTGTTGGGTCATGGCGATTAAATCGCGGAAACTTTCTTTGCCTTCGAGTTTGAAATAGAGCGGAATAATATTCACGCAATGACCGACGAGCGCGTGATCGCCTTTCGCCATTTGGCCAGCAAAGGGGACACCCAATACAATTTCCTGACTGCCGGACAAACGGTGTAAATAAGCAACAAAACCAGCCATGAGGGTGCTGATTAATGTACTTTTATTTGTCGCCGCTAATTTTTTTAAATGAGCGATTAAATCGATAGGAATTTCTTTGTCCATTCGCAAGGCAGCAAAGCTTCGCTGTGCAGGGCGCGCATTGTCATAAGGCAACTCTAAACTTGGAGCGCCTTTTACATATTGTTCTTGCCAATACTTCAAACTGTCCGCGCGCAATTGTGCAGTTTCTTCACTGCGCTCCCACACCGCATATTCAGCAAAACTGGGGGCAGGTTCTAAATCAGCAGGGCTATTTTCCAAACGCGCGGTGTACAAATGGCCGAGTTCATCTGCAATAACATACAAGGACCATCCATCACACACCGAGTGATGAAAGGTGAGCACTAAACTGTATTGCTCAGGTGCAAATTTAATAAGATCAAAACGTGCCAAAGGGCCGTTAAATAAATCGAAAGGTTGCTCTACCAATTCACTGCACAAACTTTTTAAACGCGCTTGTGCTTCCGCGTCAGTTTGCGCTTGATAGTCATAACGCTTTAGCGGAATCGGGCGGTTTTTGTAGAACACCATTTGATGCCCGTCAGAACTAAAACAACCGCGAATGGATTCGTGACGTAAGGTCAAATCGTGCAACGCAGTTTCAAGCGCTTTCTCATTCACCTTGCCTTTCAAATGAATAAAGACTGACTCATTGAAGGCGCAGTTGGCATCGTCACCAAATTGCGAAGCTAGCCAAACTTCGCGCTGGGATTCAGTAGAATCCACAGCGGCGGCTAACTCACCAAACGCAAACGGATCGTGAGAAAGTGCGTTATTTTTTAAAGAACTATTCATCACTCATCAACCTTGCCATTTTTCAAAGTGACTTGGGTCTTTGGCAGAAGGCACATACCACACGGCACGGCCTTCTTCATCGCGACCTAACTTTGCGCCTGGAACAGGCGGCGTAAAATGTTGCTTCTGATAATCGTTTTCCACCGGCAATGCACTTTGATCTATTTCGAGAAAACTTTTGGAAGCATCTGCACTTGCTGTTGCCGATTTACCATCAGCGGCCGGGAAAAATTCCAGCAATAACATTTCATCCATAGCTTCTTTGAAGGCTTTGATAATAAATTCAATATCTTCATCGCTATGTGCGGTGGTGATAAACGTAGGTCGCGCGTCCCAAACGTGAATTCCTTTTTCACGTAACAATACATACATTAATTCTTCGTAAGGAATGTCCTGCGGAATTTTAATTTTGCACATGGAACCGCAGTTGGCAATTTTGACAGGTGCACCTACTAATTTCGCGTAGTTATTGATCTCATTTACCATACGATCAGCGCGAGCGTTCAACCACAATTGCAAATCCGGCTCAGCTTTTAATTTACTTAACACGGCAACCGATGCTGCCAACACCAAAGGATGACGCACGAAAGTACCGGCGAAATAAGTCACCCCCACTTCTGGCGCGGAGTTATCACCGTATTGCCATTGGCCGCCGTCAAGGGCATCCATAAATTCAGCTTTACCTGCGATAACACCAATTGGCAAACCGCCGCCGACAATTTTTCCGTAAGTACAAATATCTGCATCAATTCCGTAATGACCTTGCGCACCGCGTTGATGGATACGGAAGCCGGTAATAACTTCATCGAAAATAAACGCGATATTTTTTTCGCTACAAATCTTGCGCGCTTTCTTCAAAAATTCTCGTGGTTGAATTTCAGGATAACGACTTTGCACCGGTTCAATTAAAAGCGCAGCAATTTCATCGGCGTGCTCGATAATATAATCGAGAGATTTTTCATCGCCGTAGTCGAGCATAATCACGTGTTCGACTGCTGCTTCAGGAATACCAGCTGCAGCGGGCGTCGCAAAACCATTGCTGCCACGCGTTACAATTACTTCGTCGTTGATACCGTGATAATCGTTTTCAAACATCACCACTTTATCTTTCAAAGTGACGGTGCGCGCTAAACGCACAGCACCAAGAACGGCTTCAGAGCCCGTATTACAAA
>CBHTVU010000160.1:0-9692 GCA_966096785.1 uncultured Gammaproteobacteria bacterium
TTTGGTTGGAATCGTGTCGGCCCCGGATTGCATTTTATGGCGACCACAATGGTCGCCCTGGGCACTTTAATTTCCGCAACCTGGATTCTCGCATCAAACAGCTGGATGCAAACTCCTCAAGGTTACGAAATAGTTGACGGTAGGGCAGTACCCGTCGATTGGTTGAAAATAATTTTTAATCCCTCGTTTCCCTATCGTCTAATGCACATGAGCGTTGCGGCGTTTCTGGCTACTGCTTTATTTGTTGGCGGTTCCGCAGCCTGGCATTTATTACGCGGTAATGATAATCGCGCGATAAGGAAAATGTTTTCTATGAGCATGTGGATGCTACTGCTGGTAGCGCCAGTACAAGCAGTGATTGGCGATTTTCACGGTTTAAATACCTTGGAGCACCAACCTGCAAAACTTGCTGCTATTGAAGGCCATTGGGAAAACGAGGGCGAGCAGGGCACATCACTTATTTTATTCGGTTGGCCTGATATGGAGAAAGAAACCGTTCACTACAAAGTTGAAGTGCCGCTCCTTGGGAGTGTAATTCTCACTCACTCTTGGGATGGAAAAATTCCCGCGCTTAAAGATTTTCCGCGTGCAGATCGTCCCAATTCCACCATTGTTTTTTGGTCGTTTCGCGTCATGGTTGGGCTGGGCTTCTTAATGATATTTCTTGGGTTGTGGAGCGCCTGGTTACGCATTCAAAAAAAATTATACGCAAAAAAAGTTTTTTTACGATTTTCGTTGCTCATGGGGCCCGCAGGAATTATTGCTATTTTGGCGGGCTGGTTTACCACTGAAATCGGCAGGCAACCCTGGACAGTTTATGGTGTATTTCGTACAGCAGATTCAGTCTCTCGCGTTGAAGCTTCGCAAGTCGGCATCACCTTATTAATCTTTATTCTGGTGTACTTTGCAGTATTCGGAACCGGCATAGCTTATTTATTTCGCCTCATTCAAAAAGGTCCGGTTATCAGTGAAGGTAAAGAAAAAGAAGTGGGGGGCGTCGGCGAAGCTCGCACACCTATGCGACCTATATCCGCTGCTAAAAAATCGGATCGCGAGGATGCATCATCGCACGATATTAATAATGATCGGGGAGCATGATTATGGGTATTGAGCTTTCAGTGATTTGGGCCGTCATTATTTTATTTGCAATCATGATGTATATCGTTATGGATGGCTTCGATTTGGGCCTCGGTATTTTATTTCCGTTTTTTAAGGAAAAAGAAGAGCGCGATATTATGATGCACACGGTCGCGCCCGTGTGGGACGGCAATGAAACATGGCTCGTATTGGGCGGCGCAGGTTTGTTCGCAGCTTTTCCGCTCGCTTATTCGGTGGTCTTAAGTGCGCTCTATTTACCGATTATTTTTATGTTAGTCGGACTAATTTTTCGCGGCGTTGCATTTGAGTTTCGCTTTAAAGCGCTAGATCATGAGCGCCATTTTTGGGACAAAGCTTTTATCGGCGGTTCTATAGCCGCTACTTTTTTTCAGGGCGTAACCTTGGGTGCTTATATTCAAGGCATACCCGTTGTTGAGCGCGCCTACGCAGGTGGGCCCTTTGATTGGTTCTCATTATTTTCTGTATTCACGGGTGTAGGTTTGGTGGTTGCTTTTGCATTATTAGGCAGTACATGGTTAATTATTAAAACCGAGGGCTCATTGCAAGAGCGTGCTCATACTATTACGCGCTACCTAGCCTGGTTACTGCTTGCGACCATTATTATGATCAGCGTATGGACTCCATTATCCGATGAAAAAATTGCGGCGCGCTGGTTTAGTTTCCCAAATATTGTTTGGTTTTCGCCCGTACCTTTATTGGTTGGATTATTTACATTTTTATTAATTCGATCCGTAAAGAATCGCGATCACGTAAAGCCATTTGTTTTTACGCTGGGATTAATTTTTTTGGGTTACAGTGGTTTAGGTATTAGTGTGTGGCCAAATATTATTCCTCCGCGGATTTCAATATGGGAAGCCGCTTCTCCACCGCAGAGCCAGGGATTTGTACTGGTGGGTGCTTTATTTATTATTCCCATTATTTTGGTTTATACCTTTTGGGCCTACTACGTTTTTCGCGGGAAAATTAAACCCGGCATGGGATACGATCACTAATGCAAACAGAAAAATCATCCTCACATTTACCACTTGATTCACGGGAATTTTTCCCCGCGCCAAAATTTATTTGGTTGAAAAGGCTAGGGTGGCTTGTTTTTATCTGGTCGATGAGCGTGTTATCGCTAGGTTTAATTGCATTCGCCATTAAAAAATTTATGACTGCTGCAGGGATGTCCGTTTAGTTTTAGTTCAAGGAAAAATTACAATTTCTTGTGAGAGGAAAACTGGTTACTACTTGATTCAAGGCAGTACGATTCTAGATTTAAATACGCGCTGTCTATTCCCTTAAAAATTAGTTGAACTAGTTGTCACGGCACCACGCTACTCTTCATGCTGTTCTCAGTTTTGCTCCTGTTTCGTTAAATACTATGTTTCTCCCGCAATATATTGGCTATTTTCCAATCCATTGAGTGATCGAAATTTCTATAATGTCGTAAAAAGTAAATCTGGTGATATCACACTGGATGGCTGTATTTTTTATGATCATTATTTAATATCTTGCGTACGGCACCGCACCGAAACCATGCCACAGCGATACATTATAATGCCGCTGAATTACATAAAATAGGAGAGTTCGGTCCGCGAAAATTTCCACCGCGAATGAGAATAATGTTTGCTTCGATTTTTTGAGTGTGGTTACAACATGCACCAAACCAGGATAGCTTTTTGGCTATCATTTAACACAAAGATCCGCACTGCTAAGATGCGATCTTTTATGTACGAGAAACTAAACGTACATTCAGGAAGGATTTAAAATGCGAAAGGTAAAAGTAGATGTTAAAGCCTCAGCCACTTTGGTTCCTGTTGTTGGAATAGGTGCATCTGCCGGGGGCTTGGAGGCCATCAGTCAGTTGGTTGAAGCCCTGTCCCCCGAACTTGGTCTCGCGTATCTCGTTGTCTCCCATATGGACCCACGGCAAGAAAGTCATATGGCTGAAATTCTGGCCAAACACACGTCTATGCCAGTGAGCTTTGCTGAAGATAATCAACATATTCAGGCGGATCATATCTACGTAATCCCACCTGATACGCTAATGACGATGCTCGGTAATACCATACAACTGAGCGCGCGCGGTAAATCTGGAATAAAACACCTGCCGATTGATGCATTATTTACATCGCTTTCTGATCAGCGCCCGACCAAAGCCATAGGTATTGTTCTTTCGGGCACAGGTAGTGACGGCACGCAAGGTATAAAGCATATTAAGGAGGCTGGCGGTATTGCTATTGCGCAAGAACCAACTAGTGCGGCTTTTGACGGTATGCCTCTGTCAGCTGTTCAAACAGGTTGCGTTGATCTCATATTACGCCCCTACGAAATAGCGGTTGAGCTTGCGAAGATTGCGAGTCATCCTTATTTCATTGTGCAGGATGATGACGCCTGCGAACCCATGAGTGCTGATGCAGCGCTCGAAAAAATTTTTGAATTACTTAGCACTGTCTACCAAGCTGATTTTACGCAATATAAATCCAACACAATTCAGCGTCGCCTTCAAAGACGTATGGCATTGGTTAGTGAAACCGATGTGCAATCTTATCTGGATGTTCTTCATGATAACCCGGTTGAACTCGCTGCCTTGTATGATGATTTGCTCATTCGCGTAACGTCATTTTTTAGAGAAGAGGCGATTTACTCGGCCTTAAAGCAAACGGTATTTCCTGCATTAATGAAAGGTCGGGGTCACGAAAATCCATTGCGAATTTGGGTTCCCGCTTGCGCAACAGGTGAAGAAGTTTATTCACTTGCAATTTGTCTGTTGGAATATCTCGGCGAGCAAGCGCAAGACATTACCATCCAGATTTTTGGTACTGATTTAAATGAAGCTGCGATCGAACAAGCGCGTCAGGGTTCTTATCCTGAAAGCATTGCCGAGCGAGTTTCTCCTGCACGCTTACAGCGCTATTTCGTTCACGAAAATCGTCGTTATCGTATTGCCAAACAAGTGCGCGAGCTCTGCGTGTTCGCGCGGCAAAACGTAGCGCTTGATCCACCGTTTTCGCGCATGGATGTCATCAGTTGCTGCAATTTACTCATTTATCTCGATTCAGGATTGCAGCGCCGTGTTCTAAGGCATTTCCATTACGCGCTCAAGCCTGAAGGTTTTTTGATTCTAGGCCCAGCGGAAAATGCGGATGAAGATACGCAATTTTTCAAGCGCATCGAAAATAATCAACGCATGCTTTATAAACGAGCCGCACCTATCCGTGGCTCAATTGATGCAGTGCTGAGTGCGGACCCAACAAAAAAACCGCCGAAGCTTTCTGAGGCTTTGCATCCCGTGTTTCTTGATAACAGCCAAGTTCAACGCAAGGCAGATGGTTTATTGCTATCGCGTTTTTCACCCGCCAGTATTCTGGTCGATGATCGTCTCAATATTGTTCAATTCCGCGGCCAAACCAGCCCCTATCTTGAGCATGCGAGTGGAACGGCGAGTTTAAATTTGCATCGCGTAGCGCATCCTGGAATTTTGCTCCAATTGATGCCTGCCATTAAAGAAGCTCAGCAAACGGGTTCGACTGTTGTTAAAAATGATCTGCGGGTGGAAACACAAACTGGAATGCGTGAAGCTACTTTGGAAGTCATTCCAATGCGCGAGCCGGCAACCAAAACCAGTTTTTGTTTAATTCTTTTTGATGCAAATCATCGCTCCGGAAAAACTGAAGCTCGCCTCGAAATTCCTGAATCTGAAAAAGATATTCGCATACGCCAACTCGAAGAAGAGTTAGAAGGTTTGCGTGATTATTTGCATGCTACCAATGAAGCTTATGAAGCAGCCTTGGAAGAATCGCGCTCCGCACAAGAAGAATTACAATCAGCCAACGAAGAATTTCTGAGTGGCAATGAAGAGCTGATTACCGCGCGTGAAGAATTACAAGCGTCTAACGAAGAACTTACAACGGCTAATGAAGAATTGTTGAGCCGAACTCGCGAGCTTCATGTGCTAAACAATGAATTGAGTCGAGCGCGTAAAGAAGCAGATTTTAATGCGGCTTACGCGGAGTCAGTAATTGATACTGTATTCCACCCTTTGCTGGTATTGGATCAGGTGCTGACAGTGCATCGTGCCAACCACGCTTTTTATGACACTTTCCTGACGAATCCTGGCACAACCCTAAATCATCGCTTATTTGAATTGGGTGACGGTCAATGGGATATCGAAGATCTTCGCAATTTGCTTGATCAGGTACTTACTGGGCAAACCGCATTTGCTTCGTACAGATCGCAACATAATTTCCCGAATATCGGTGAAAGAACAATGATGGTTAATGTTCGCAAGGTGCCGGCGTTGGATCATCGTTCCGCGCATTTATTGCTTGCGTTCGATGACATTACGCAGAATGAAGAAAAATTCCATAACATGCAGGCTGATGATCAACGCAAAGATGAATACATCGCAATGCTTGCGCACGAATTGCGTAACCCACTCGCGCCTATCCGCAATTCATTGGAATTAATTAGCAAACGTACAAACGATGATAGTTTGCGATCACCACTTGATATGATTGATCGCCAAGTGTCGACATTGACGCGTCTGGTAAATGATTTAATGGATATTTCGCGAATTACGCGCGGAAAAATTTTACTGGAGCAAAAACCTGTTTTGCTCGTTAATTTGTTGAGACATGTTGCGAGTTCAGCCATGCCTTATATGGATCAACGCGGACACCATCTCACGGTAATACTTCCTGAGGATTCCAGTATCGCTGTTAAAGGTGATAGTACGCGATTGGAACAAGTCTTTAATAATTTGCTCAATAACGCAGGTAAATATACGGATCGCGGCGGCCGTATTTCGCTCACAATGTCGGTAGAAGACGATAATGCAATCATAAAGGTAGTTGATAATGGTGCGGGTATTACAGCCAACATTCTACCGCACGTGTTTGATTTATTTGTGCAGTCCGATGCAACGCGCTCGCGTGCTGAAGGTGGTTTGGGAATAGGCTTAACCTTGGTGAGACAAATTGTACACGCTCATCGCGGCTCTGTTCGAGCCATCAGCGGTGGAGCAGGGTTGGGTAGTGAATTCATCGTTTGTTTACCCATTATGATTGACCTGAAAGCTGTAAGTGTTCCTGAGGAAACTGAGGCTTCGCCAGTCAATAATTTTAAATCCCGTCGTGTTCTTGTTGTTGATGACAATGTGGATTCGGCAAACAGTATTTCTGAATTAATTGAGATGTGGGGCCACGAAGTAGTATTCGCCTACGATGGCTTTTCAGGTTTGGAAATTGCTCGTACTTTTAAGCCAGACGTAGCGTTGCTCGATATTGGTTTGCCGGGAATGAGCGGGCACCAATTAGCTGTAGAGTTAAAGAAAACCTTGAATGATGATTTATTTTTAATTGCCATGACAGGTTACGGCAACAAAAGTGATCGCGACGAAAGTAAAGCCGCTGGTTTTAACGTGCATATGACCAAGCCCGTTAGCATGGGGCCTCTGCAAAATTTGTTATCGACGCTTGAAGTTTCTTAATGTTGGAAACTTGTTAATAAAGAAGCTGGTAATGAAGTTTTTATTTCTCGATTTTTGTATTTGCTATCAATCGTTAAAAAGTGATTGATAGCAAACCTTAAATTTTATCTCTTGCCAGATTCTACGTCTGGATCATGAATACTTAGCCGCAACAGCGTTTTCGTTTGTTTTATCCTTGAAGACTTTATTGATCAGGTCGAGCGCAGGGCCGGTCATGCAGGTAGTAATAATCGCCATTAATACCATCATCGTAAAAATTTCTGAGGATAGTACGCCCAGGTCATAACCAATATTTAACACAACCAGCTCCATAAGCCCGCGTGTATTCATTAATGCGCCTATGGACAAACTATCCTTCCAGCTCTGACCAACATATTTTGCAGCAAGTGCGCTACCAGCAAATTTACCTAAAACTGCTACAAAAATAATCAGCGTAGTTATTTGCCACAAATAAGGATCATTCAGTAAACCTATTTGCGTGCGTAGGCCGGTGAATACGAAGAACAAGGGCAACAACAATACGAGTGCAACATCTTGCACTTTATCGATAAATATTTTTCTAAAGCTTTCAGAATCCGGCATGATTGCACCCGCCATAAACGCGCCAAATAGTGCGTGTATGCCAATAATCTCTGCCGTGTAGGCGGATAAAATTAACGCTAAAAAGTAAATCGCAATTACAGGGCGTGTCATTGTTTCTGCCCTCGAGTATTTTTCACTAAGGCGCTGCAAAAATGGGCGCACGACTTTGATCATTACCACCACGTAGCCAATCGCCATCACCACAGTGAAAAGACCATTGATAAAAGTTCCCGCTTTCACAAATGCAATAAGCGCTGCAAGAATACACCAGGCACTCACGTCATCTGCAGCCGCGCAGGTGAGAGAAATTGTTCCAAGTTTGGTTTTGTTAATACCGCGTTCCTGCACAATTCTTGCGAGCACTGGAAATGCAGTAATACTCATAGCCACACCGCTAAACAAAGCGAACACTGAAAAAGAAACACCCGCTGGCGCAAATCGCATGTAAAGGAAATATGAAAGACCAACCCCGAGTGTGAAAGGAATAAAAATACTTGCATGACTAATAATTACCGCATCGTATGCTTTATCCCGCAATGTTTTTAAGCTGATTTCCATTCCCACAATGTACATAAATAGAATCAAACCAACCTGGCTGACGAACTGCAAGTTTCCCATCGACGCTTTAGGAAACAAATTAGCTGAGAGTTCGGGGAAGTGCATTCCTAAAAAGGATGGCCCGAGTAAAATACCCGCAATCATTTCACCCACGACAACTGGCTGCTTTATTCTCGTACAAACCCAACCAAACAGGTGAGCCACTAGAATAATAGTGGCGATTTGCGCGAGCAAAACAGCAAGAGGATGGTTAAGATTATTCGCGAGCCCGTTAATAAAATTTTTCCACTGGCTACCAGTATCAACTACATCTAATTGCAGCTTTGTTGATTTTTGATGAACCTTTTCACCGAGCCGAATAATCCAGTAAATAAGAGCAATAAGACTGCCAGTGATGATTAAATAGGAAAAACTTTGTTTTGTTTTTGTCATGGCTATCTCATAAGGTTTGGAAGAGCGCAAGCTACCACGATGATTTTTTGCAGTTGAGTCAGAAGTTATAAATAATTGCTATTGGATGTCTGATAGGAGGGGTGCTGTAGCAACGCGGCTGGGAAGTGTAGGACTCCCGTAGACAAGTAGGTCACCCAACAAAAATACTGCATATAACACCAGTACAGTTTGCGCATACAGTTTTTTTGGTGTAGTCTATCTTCCATAGCTGGGATAGACCCAAACATGGCGAAGACCAAAAACCCAGTGAAATTTGAGATTACTTATTTAATTACGTTGAGGTGTTAAATGGATGCGAACAAAGAAAAGGCCTTGTTGGCCGCGTTAACCCAAATTGAGCGTCAGTTTGGCAAAGGGACTGTGATGCGTATGGGCGACAAAGAGCAGGTCGCTATTCCTTCTATTTCTACCGGCTCTATAGGCCTGGATGTGGCCTTGGGGATTGGCGGTTTACCGAAAGGCCGTATTGTTGAGATTTACGGCCCTGAATCATCAGGTAAAACCACCTTGACCTTACAAGTTATCGCTGAAGCGCAACGCGCTGGTGGCACTTGTGCGTTTATCGATGCGGAACATGCACTTGATCCCCTATACGCTGCCAAGCTTGGGGTAAATGTTGAGGATCTTATTATTTCTCAACCAGATACTGGTGAACAGGCTCTCGAAGTTACAGACATGTTAGTGCGTTCCGGTGCTGTTGATGTATTGATTGTTGACTCGGTTGCTGCGCTTACGCCACGCGCCGAGATTGAAGGTGAAATGGGCGATCACCACGTAGGTTTGCAGGCACGTTTGATGTCGCAAGCGCTGCGTAAAATCACTGGGAATATTAAAAACGCAAACTGTCTGGTGATTTTTATTAACCAGATCCGTATGAAAATCGGCGTTATGTTCGGCAACCCTGAAACCACTACCGGTGGTAATGCACTTAAGTTTTATGCCTCTGTGCGTTTGGATATTCGCCGTACGGGTGCGGTGAAAGAGGGTGAAGAAGTTATTGGTTCTGAAACCCGAGTGAAAGTTGTAAAAAACAAAGTTGCTCCACCGTTTAAACAAGCTGAGTTCCAGATTCTTTACGGCAGCGGTATTAACCGTTTGGGTGAGGTAGTCGATTACGGTGTGAAGCTGGGCATGATTGATAAAGCCGGTGCGTGGTACAGCTATCAAGGCAACAAAATCGGTCAGGGTAAAAATAATGTGATGAAGTTTTTACAAGAGAACCCGGCTGTTGCCAGCGAACTTGAGCAAAAAGTTCGTGTGGAGTTACTGGAGTCTCCGGCATTGTCATTAAGTGCCGTTGGTCCGGATTCTGATGATATGGAAGCGTCAGAATAATTATTTTCCTTATATGGTTAATGCCCCTTACTCATATCAGGAAATATTCGCGCTAGTGAAAAAATGAGTGGTTACAAAATGAATATTTAGGTAATTATTCATGCGAGTAGCTAGCCAAGCGTAACAGTCATAAAAACAATAAATAATAATGAGAAAATGACGGATAAGAGAT
>CBHTVU010000161.1:0-9508 GCA_966096785.1 uncultured Gammaproteobacteria bacterium
GAATGCACAGCTATGTCCGCCTGATCTTCAAGCAAAGCTTGCTCCAATTCCTTCACGAATAAACCTTTACCGCCAACTTTGGCCAGAGGGACATCAAGAATTTTGTCACCTCGACTGGTTAAAGGCACCAATTCGATAATGAGGTCAGGATGGAATTTGAGTAACTCCGCTTTCACATATTCAGCCTGCCATAGAGCGAGCAGGCTTTTGCGAGTGGCGATACGGAGCTTGCGGACATTTGAAGACATAAACATTCACACTTGCTGAAGCCGAACAGATGAGGCGCGCATCATACCACTTGCCACTTGCAATTTAATCTTGTTGAAGCTGGTTTCAGGAAATCTATCGCAAGTTTTTGCAAATAAAAACGCCAGAGGCAAAACCCCTGGCGTTTGAAAGATCGAGAATATTTAATCGCTGTGACTATTTGCCAGCTTTTAACAAGTCCCAATATTTTGAATAAATAGCGAGCACGTCATCGCCAACATCGGCATGAATCGAACCTTTCTCAAAATCTTCTTTTGATGGAAACACGGTTTTATTGTTACGTAATTTTTCATCCAACAAAGCCTGGCCAGCTAAATTGGGCGCTGTATAGCCTAAGTCTTCGATGGCGGCCTTCGCACTTTCCGCACGCAACATGAAATCTATAAACTTATAAGCCGCCTCAACGTTCGCCGCACCTTTGGGAATCACAAAACTGTCAATTGCAAAAGTGGCACCTTCTTCTGGATAAACGAATTGAACATTTTCCAACTCTTGTGACGCCTTGTAAGCTTCACCATTCCATATAGCGCCGATGCTGACGTTACCTTGAATTAAAGGAACCTTTGGAGCGTCAGAGTTAAAAGTTTTTACGCTCGGCAATAACTCTTTTAGTTTTTCGTATGCACATTTAATTTCAGCTTCATTGGTGCTGTTGTCTTGAAAACCACACAAACGCAAACCTATATAAAAGTTATCGCGCATGTCATCCATTAATTCAATTTTTCCAACGTATTCGGGCCTCCATAAATCTGCCCACTTGGTAATTTTGCTGGCATCCACTACTTTGCCGTTAATGGCTATACCTGTCGCACTCACTAAATAAGGTACACTGTATTCATTGTTCGGGTCATAGGGTTTATTGAGCAACGCAGGATCCAAATTGGCAATGTTTTTTAATTTTTCCTTATCAAATTTTTGCAGCAAGCCTTCTTTACGCATTTTTTCTACGTAAAAAGTAGATGGCACTACAACGTCGTAACCCTTACCTTCCAACAATTTGATTTTGGCGTACATGGCTTCGTTACTTTCGTAAGTCGCGTACTCCACTTCAATGCCCGTTTCTTTGGTAAAGGCCTGCAACGCAGATTCTGGTAAATATTCTGTCCAGTTGTACACCACAACTTTTTGTTTTGCCACAGGCGCTGTCGCAGCTGGAGTCGGCGCTTCTTGTTTGGAACAAGCGGCTATTAATAATGCAGTAGCTGCAAAAAAAGCTATAGGAGCAATCCACTTTTTCATTTACTTTTTCTCCCGCAATAGAAGTTGAGAAATAATGACCAGAACTAATGACACCACTAATAAAGTTGTCGATATGGCATTTACTTCAGGTGATACACCAACACGCACCATCGAATAGACTTTTAACGGCAATATTTCATAGCTCGGGCCAGTAACAAAAGCACTGACGATTACGTCATCCAATGACAAGGTAAAACTTAATAACCAGCCAGACGCAACTGCCGGTAACGCGAGCGGCAGAATAATTTTCATAAATACTCGCCCTTCCGTTGCGCCCAAATCGCGCGCAGCTTCCAGCATTTTCATATCGAAACCTTTCAACCTTGAATAAACCGCGACAATCACAAAAGGTAAACAAAATGTAATGTGCGCTAACAACAACGACCAAAATCCTAATTGGATACCCAACAAAATAAAAATAATCAGCAACGCAATTGCCAATACAATTTCCGGCGTAAGCATACTTACAAACACCATAGACGATAAAACGGCTTTGCCTTTGAATTGATAGCGATGTAGAGCCACTGCAGCGAGTGTGCCAATGATTGTGGCTAAGGTAGCAGAGGTGATTGCAATTAACACCGAGTGACCGGCAGCTTGCATCAAACCTTCATTTGAAAATAATTTCTCGTACCACTTTAACGTAAAGCCCGTCCAATGATTGCCATATTTTGACGCATTGAATGAATTAATAACGAGCACCGCGATGGGCAAATAGAGCACGACCAAAACGCCGACTAAATAGCTTTTGCTCAACCAACGCGCTGATTTAGAAGTCTGAGCCATTGATTCCTCCTTGTTTGCTGACAAAGCTCGCTGCTTTGTAATAGAGCCACAACATAAACCCGAGCAATACAATCAAGAGCACGCTCAACGCAGAGCCAAATGGCCAATCTCTCGTTACGAGGAATTGAGTTTTTATTACGTTACCAAGCAATAAATTTTTCGCGCCGCCGAGTAAATCTGAAACGAAAAACATCCCCATCGCAGGCAACAAAACCATCAGGCATCCCGCAACAATTCCAGGCGAGGTCAGGGGAATTGTAATGTGCAAAAAACGGCTCCATACACCAGCGCCTAAATCTTGTGCCGCCTGGTGCAAACGCAAATCCAATTTTTCAATAGCAGAAAATAATGGCAAGACCATGAATGGAAGCAGGATGTAACTCAAACCCATGATCACAGCAAATTCTGTGTAGAGCATTTGCACAGGTTCTTTGACAATGTGCAGAGCAATCAAAATATTATTAAACAGGCCTTCGTTACCCAATAAAAATTGCAAGGCATAGGTACGCACCAATGAGTTAGTCCAGAAGGGTAAAATAACGAGGAATAATATAAGCGGCTGCCATTTTTTCGGAAGACTGGCGATACACATGGCAAATGGGTAACCAATCAACAAACATACCAGCATTGCTTTCAATGACATTCGCAATGAATCCCACAGAACTTGCAAATAAAGTACATCCAGCGTGCGCACATAGTTTTCGCCCGTGATAGGCAGCGCAACTGTCGAGGCAGGATCCCGTGTTAAAAAGCTGGCAAAAACTACAAATAAATTAGGCATAAATACGAAACAGGTAAGCCAAACACTCACCAGTCCGATTGCCCAAAAACGAAATTGATAAAGTTGCTTCATGGTATTAGTGCGCTTCGTAAGGCATTACAACTTCCCAACCGGGAACCCACTTCACCGCAACCGTTTGATTGAGACTGTAGTCAAACGAAGGGTCGTCTTCATCAAAAAATTCGCTCGCAATTAACTCAACGCCCGACGGCAAACGAATAATAGAGTCCAGCGTTTTACCTTTGTAGTTACGCTCGATAATCGTGCCCGTTAAAACTTGGCTGACATGCGGATCATCAATATATTCCACGCGTAAATCCTCAGGGCGCAGCAGTACATTGACCTTATCACCTACTTTGAAATTATGTTCAGCGTGAAGAGTCCATTGCAAACCTTCTACTTTAACTTCGTATTCTTTGTTGCCATCGATAGCAACGATTTCGCCATCAAGCTCGTTAATTTCGCCGATGAATTTGGCTACAAATAAATTGGCTGGGTTTTCATAAATTTCACGAGGTGTGCCCAATTGCTGCACCACACCTTTATGCATAACCACAACGCGATCTGACATAGATAGCGCTTCTTCCTGATCGTGCGTCACAAATACGAACGTGATACCAAGCTTTCGTTGTAAACGCTTCAATTCGATTTGCATTTGCTGACGTAATTTATAGTCGAGTGCCGAAAGAGATTCATCTAACAACAATAATTTCGGTCGATTAACTACCGCACGCGCAATAGCAACACGTTGTTGCTGGCCACCGGATAGTTGTGAGGGTTTACGATCTGCAAACCCACCAAGACGAACCATTTCCAATGCTTCTAGCACGCGAGGTTTGATGTCTTCTTTAGCAACACCACTCATTTTCAAACCGAAAGCGACATTTTCAAAAACAGTCATATGAGGAAAAAGTGCGTAGCTTTGAAATACAGTATTTACCGGGCGCTTTTCAGCGGGCAGAGAACTTATTTCTTGCCCAGCTAAATGTATTTCACCGACATCTGCCGTTTCTAAACCGGCAATCATTCGCAACACCGTGGTCTTGCCACAACCTGATGGGCCCAAGAGTGTAAAAAATTCACCGTTATAAATGGTGAGATCGAACTTATTCAAAACTACGTTATCACCGTAGGCTTTGGATAGGCCGGTTAAGACTAATAATGGGCGCGCTTCAGTCACCGGTCAGGCTCCTCTGATCGTTACGTAACAGCGCTTTGCATAACTCGCAAACGCTGTTAAAGGCACTTCGTTAATTGGGAAAAGAATCTTGGGGCGCTATTAACGCAATACCCGTACATTTATCTCGAGCTTAACCGCACAGAAATTAATACTTAGTATTTAATTTCATGCGCAACGTTCAGAGCTACCGATTCACGTCAGGTAATTATAATGTGGTTCACACGCACGCTATTTCTCCAACATATCGTCAAGCATGCGGATTCAAAAAGGAGCGAAATTAGGTGAACCAAAAAGACGCCGCATTTTACTCACACAGGGTGGCAAAAATCCAGCAAGACAACGCAAAACACGCGCCAACAGTGATTGAACACCAGGATTGGAAGGGAGAGTATATTAAGCCTGGCACGACAACACCAGGCTTAATATAGTTAGGGTGGCGATTAAATAGGACGTCCGCCGTAATCCGGGCTTGGCTTTTTCGGTGGATCGGCGGTGACATTGGCAGGTACTTCACTAATGACTCCTCCACGCGCCAAAAATGCGGCAACTTGGTCCTCTAATTCATCGCGAACTTTTTGGCGTGAAGCAATGCTGAAATCCTCAAGCGCTTCTACCACAGCTGCCGATTTGGTGCTCGCGGTATAGCCTACATCGTCACTGTCTGCAGGCTCATCATCAGCATCTGCATCTTCAACGTCCCCATCTTCAATGGGCTCTTCGGCTTCATCTTCTTCGTTAATGAGATCATCGCTCATACTTTCACCTGCGTTTTCATTTAACTATTGCTTCGGACAAATTATTCAATGAGAGTTAACGTAAGTCACCTGCTTCACTGATAATCACGTCTTGATTATTTGGTTAACTATATAGCTCAGACTTGCGTAAACGTCATGGCCAGCGCCATAAATTTTTAATCTTTTTTTCTCCTAAGGTCAACAGTGCCAATTTGCAGTTATTACCTTTGGGAATTTTAGTTGCATTTTACTGTTAAGCGCATCAAGCGCAATCCTAGAATAATAAAACTTATGCGGAAGTATCAAATTAAAACCGAGCACTTATTAGCCGCGCTCAATTTTCAACCACGCTCTCAATAGAGCTCTTAAATTTAAAGCAAAAAAAAGCGCACTAATTGTGCGCTTCTTAACATAAGTATATTTCTATATTGCTTCAGGGCCCGTTTCGCCGGTACGGATACGGATAATTTCTTCCAAGGGTGCAATAAAAATTTTCCCATCGCCTATCTTGCCTGTATGAGCCGCTTTGCTAATTGCTTCGACTGCTTGCTCTACCATCGAATCATCTACTGCCAATTCCAATTTTACTTTGGGTAGAAAATCAACAACATATTCAGCGCCACGGTATAGCTCCGTATGACCTTTTTGACGACCAAAACCTTTAACTTCAGTCACAGTCATACCTGTAACACCAACTTCTGAAAGCGCCGTACGAACATCATCTAATTTGAAAGGTTTAACAACTGCAGTAATCAGTTTCATTGTTTGTTCCTTTGTTTATGGTCTCATCAGTGAAGCGTGTTATTAAAAAGAACGCTCAATTGCATTTTTAACAAAATCAAAAACCTAAGATACACGTTAGCTACGTGAAAATCACCTGTCGCTCGTGACAATTCTTAACGCATATCCATTTTAAGATCAGCCTACGGCATGAGAGTTCATCGTGTGGGGGATTAAAAAAAGCCCCTTGCTAACAACAAGGAGCTTTTCCAATACCCATAACTCAATGATTAGGAGTGATAAGCACGTTCACCGTGCTCAGCTGTGTCCAATCCTTCCGTTTCAAGTTCTTCGGTAACACGTAAGCCCACGATTATATCAACCAGTTTAAACGCAACCAGAGAAACCAGGCCTGACCAGATGATAGTAATAGCAACCGCTTTCGCTTGAATCAGAACTTGCGAACCTATACCTGAGAAGCCCCATACACCAGCAACATAATCGTATACACCTGTACCGCCCAAATCAGGGCTATTGAAAACGCCTGTTAAGAGCGCGCCAATAATACCGCCGATACAGTGAACACCGAACACATCCAGGCTGTCGTCGTAACCAAGAACAGCTTTCAGTTTGATAACCGCCAACATACAGACCAAACCACCGACTACACCTATAACAATACTGCCCATGGGTCCTACCCATCCGCATGCAGGGGTGATAGCTACCAAACCTGCGACAGCACCTGAGGCAGCACCCAACATAGTTGGCTTACCACGAATGGCCCACTCACCAAAAGTCCACGCCAATACTGCAGCAGCAGTTGCAAGGAAGGTATTAATAAAAACTTGCGCAGCAAAGGCGTTAGCTTCGAGGTTTGAACCTACGTTGAAACCAAACCAACCCACCCACAGTAGTGCTGCACCAACCATTGTGAAAGGAACGTTATGCGGAGCAAGGGATTGGGTACCGTAACCTTTACGTTTGCCAATTAACAAGCAGCCTACCAGACCAGCAATACCCGCATTGATATGTACAACAGTACCGCCCGCGAAATCGAGCGCACCCAGTTGGAATATATAGCCAGCACCAGCGGTCGCAGCATCAGCAGCTTCCTTGGTTGTATAAGCATCTGGACCCGCCCAGAACCATACCATGTGAGCGATTGGCAGGTAGGAGAAGGTAAACCACAACACCATAAACAGCAGCACAGCAGAGAACTTCATACGCTCAGCAAACGCACCAACTATCAAACATGGAGTTAAAGCCGCAAAGGTCATTTGGAACGCAGAGTAGAGATACTCAGGAATATAGATACCTTTGCTGAAAGTAGCAGCAGGAGTGAGGTTCCCGGCAGCATCGAGCATATTTTTCAGGAAGAAGCGGTCGAAACCACCGATGAATGATGTACTGCCTTGCGTAAACGCAAACGAGTAACCGTAGATTGACCATAGGATGCTGATTAAACAGAAGGTTACGAAAATTTGCATGGAGAGCGAGAGTATATTTTTAGCGCGCACCATACCGCCGTAAAAAAGCGCCAAGCCAGGCAATACCATAAACAATACCAACAAGGTACTGGTTAACATCCATGCGATATCGCCTTTATTAAACTCAGGTGCAGCCGCGGCAGGTGCGCTAGCTTCAGCAGCAGGTGCTGCGGCTTCGGGAGCTGGGGCAACAACTTCGGCAGCTACAGAGCTTGCTTCAGCAGCAGGTGCCGCTGCATCTTGTGCAAAAACATTTCCTACACCTAATAGTAGTACGGCCATACTAGCGAGCAGAACGAGCTTGCGGCTCATTTCAACAAATTTCTTCACGGGAAATACTCCTAAGTGATTTTATCTACGCACAAAACGATCACTCAATTTTGTGCTTGTTATTGATTTACAGCGCTTCTTCGCCAGTTTCACCGGTACGAATTCGCACCACCTGCTCCAGGCTTGATACAAAGATTTTCCCATCACCAATCTTGCTGCTATTAGCAGCTTTGGTAATAGCCTCTACGACCCGATCAACTTCAGATGCGGCTACAGCAATTTCCACCTTAGTCTTAGGTAAGAAATCCACCACGTATTCCGCACCGCGATACAATTCTGAGTGTCCCTTCTGACGACCAAAACCCTTAACTTCGGTAACGGTCATCCCATGTACGCCAATTTCAGACAAAGCTTCACGCACTGCGTCAAGTTTGAATGGCTTAATAACTGCTGTTACTAACTTCATGCTTGTACTCCTCAAAAAATCCCGCTCTCAAAGGTGCGGGAAGCACCGGAAATACCACTTTATTCAAGATGGAAACCACAAAAGCCACACCAACAAGCTTCGCTGAACTCAACTTGAAATATGCCTTTAATTCAAGATCGTTTTAGCATTTTGCAGGCCAATTAAAATTTAGCGTTGAATTTCAATAACCTATGTAACTCCAATGCAAGCCTTAAACTACTGACGCCAAGTCCCGAAAGTTAATGCGCACCACATAAGAGCAAATGCGTGAGCGTGCAGCACCAAATTGGATCCAACACTTGAAAAGGACATGAGAGTGATGCATTTAAAATAACTATTAGGCGCGTAAAGCTCTATAATCACGGCTTAATTAGTTACCCCTCTAAAGCCGCTGCGGAATGAGATGACGAAATAATAAAAGGGGGAGTAAACTGCACCAAAGCCTTCCAGGAAATATCCATGATTAGCCAATTAGCGCAACGTCTCAGCCGGGAATTGCAAGAACTGTTGCCGTCAGCGGCAAACCTAATCCCGAAACGGGAATTAAAAATGGCTTTACAATCAAGTCTCGCGAAACTAAACCTAGTAACTCGCGAAGAATTTGACGCGCAGACTGCTGTTCTCCAACGAACACGACAAAAGCTGGAAGCACTGGAATTGCGCTGCGCCGAAATAGAGCAAACACTCAATCAAAAATCTCAATAGGAGCCAGCAGTATTATTTCGTGCAACAAATTGGTATATTTCAACAACTTTGTTTGAGCAATTGAACAAGCGACAAGGAACTAGTCATAGATACCCAAGTAAGGAAAGCTTATGTCACTCGCTATTATTTATACTCGCGCAAAATTAGGTGTGAACGCACCACTGGTCACTGTTGAAGTGCATCTCTCTGCTGGTCTGCCCAGCTTATCAATCGTAGGTTTACCAGAAGCTGCCGTCAAAGAAAGCAAAGATCGCGTTCGTAGCGCGATTCTCAATAGCCATCTCGAATTTCCCGCACGACGAATCACCGTTAATCTTGCACCTGCAGATCTACCTAAAGAGGGTGGCCGTTTTGATCTCGCAATCGCACTGGGGATTCTTGCAGCATCCGGTCAAATACCTATCCCTGTACTTGAACAATACGAATTTTTAGGTGAGCTCGCACTTTCAGGTGAATTGCGGTCTGTGAGTGGCGCATTACCTGCCGCCCTTGCATGCGCAGATAGTAAGCGTGAACTCATTATTTCTGATTACAGTGCTAGTGAAGCGGCGCTTAGTACTGGTTCACGCGTGTTCGGTGCCAAGAGTCTACTGCAGGTTTGCGCGCACTTGCATGACCGCGAACACTTATTCCAAGCTAGTGCACCCGAAGCACTTAACTGCGATCACCTAATGGAAATGCACGACGTTAAAGGTCAGGCGCAGGCTAAACGCGCGCTGGAAATAGCGGCGAGCGGAGGTCACAATCTTTTATTCTTCGGCCCACCAGGCACTGGCAAAACCATGCTCGCAAGTCGTTTGCCGGCAATTTTGCCACGACTTAGCGAGCGTGAAATGCTGGAAGTTGCTGCGGTATATTCTGTAGCGTCGCAAT
>CBHTVU010000162.1:0-9446 GCA_966096785.1 uncultured Gammaproteobacteria bacterium
CACGCCCCAGCCATAGACAACACCCTGGATAATATCCTTGTCCCGCTCGGCATCGGCCAGGCGTTTTAACATGAGCACACCAGCACCTTCACCCGGCACAAAACCATTCGCGCGTTGATCGAAGGTAAAACATTTCCCATCGCGTGACAGCATTCCTGACTGCGCCGTTTTAATGTGCATGAACGGACCTGCCATGACATATACACCGCCCGCCAAGGCGATATCACTACCGCCTGAATTCAAACTGTCGCAGGCGTTTGCCAGGGCGACCAATGAAGATGAACACGCAGTATCGATTGTGAGACACGGCCCCTGTAGATTGAGGAAATAGGAGATGCGAGCCGCTAGTATTGAAATAGCGCCACCGGTAAAACCTTGGGCATTCAATAATTGTTTTGGAGAGAGTTGGTTGTAATCACCAGTGCCGGCCCCGACAAATACACCGCATTTGGTACCTGATAACGATGCTGAACTGTAGCCCGCGGCCTCGATGCTGTGCCAGCAGGTTTGCAGGAACAGACGCTGTTGTGGATCAATAGCCTCCGCCTCTATCGGTGAAAGATTAAAGAACAACGGATCAAATTGATCGTAGCTGTCTACCAATCCCATCCACTTGCTATTGGTTTTTCCTTCAACCGGTTCACCAGCGCTGAAATACTGTTGTTGGCTCCAGCGATGGTCCGGCACTTCTCGAATACAGTTACGGCTGCTGGCGATATTGCTCCAGAATTCCTTGAGGTTATTCGCGAGGGGGAATTGCCCAGCCATACCAATTACCGCGATGGGATCAGTCATATTGGTAGCTTGTTGATGCAAACGCGACCTCAGTTTATGGCGCCATGATTCCAGACTAGGCAATGCCAATGGGGCTGCTGTTACAAGAGAAGTCGTTGTCGGAATAACCTTGGCCGTGGTTACAGCGCGCGCAGCTACATTTTCGGTATCACTTGCGTAGGTTTTGCTGCTTGCTCGCACCGACGTTGCAGCAACGGTGGGCGCTTTTTTTGCCAGTTCCTGTTGCACGAAACGGGCGAATTCTGCCAGGGTCGGATAGCTGTAAACTTTGATCGCATCAATCGACAATTCATATTTTTCGTTGATCTTGCGAATCCAGGTTACGCCATAAATGGAATCCAGACCAAGGTCGACAAACTGTGCGTCTTCATCAATTTCTGTTTCGGACATATGCAGTTCATCGGCCAACAGGGTTTTCAGGTGCGCAGTTACATCACCGATAACTTCAGGCATAAGTTCCACCGCATCAACAACCGCGTGGATTTCCAGTGGCAGCGTTACTTCCGCGCTTGAGCCGGGTTCCTGCACCGGGATTTTTGTTAAGACAAAACGACCAAAATCCAGCAATGTTGGATAGGTGTATACACTGATGGCTTCAATGTCGAGCTGGTATTTTTCGTTGACCTTACGCACCCAGGTTACGCCGTAAATGGAATCAAGTCCGAGGTCAACAAACTGTACACTCTCGTCAATTTCCGACTCATCCATGTGCAGCTCACTGGCTAACAGGGATTTGAGTGTAGCGACAACTGCCGCAAGTGATGGGACATCACTTACAGTGGCGATTGCCACAGCAGGAGTTTTGCTCGCCAATAAAATTGGCGCAGGCACTGGCGCGATATAATTGCGATTTACCTCGGTAACTGCGCCGGCTTTTGATGATTCGCTTTTTATCGCTTCGGCTTTTGCTGCTTCAGTCTTTTTCGATTCACCTTTTTCCAGGGCACCTTTTACAAATTCACTAAACTCTAGCAGTGTCGGGTAACTGTAGACTTTGATCGCATCAATGGAGAGACCGTAGGTTTCATTTACTTTACGAACCCAGGTTACGCCATAAATCGAATCCAGCCCCAGATCGACAAATTGCATATCTTCATCGATCTCCGATTCCGTCATGTGCAGTTCATCGGCCAACAACTTTTTCAATGTGGCAAGAATGCTCGCGCTATCGGGTAGCGGGCTTGCTTGTAGTTGCACCACATAGGTTTGTGCTGGCTCGCGAATAACAATTGGCTCATGACTAACCATCGACACGCTCTGTTTAGAGAGCGGACTATCTTCACCGTCTAACGCATTGCTGGTATTACCAGCGAAATTATTTTGTATCCGTGCCAGGGTTTCCGCTTGACCGACAAAGGTATCGTCATGCATGGCGAGTTCCCGCTCGTATGTATCATCAAGGGCAGAGATTAACGACGAAGAAAACAGATTCTTTATCGCCACCAGGTAATCACGCGGGAATGAGGTAATGGACTTGGCCAAGGTCATGGCGGATTCCAATATTTTCCTTCGTGGTAATACGGCGGCGGCAAGTCCGCGCGCGGCAAATTCACTACCGGATATTTCCCGAGCTGTGAAAAAGGATTCGCGGGTCAGGTCATAGCCCACTTTTCTTGGCAATGCCAAAGTCGCGCCCGCGCCTGGAGTGAAACCAAAATTCATATAGGGGCTAAGGTAACGGCTTTCTTCGCTAAAAATCGGGAAGTCCGCATACATGCCTAACGCCCAGCCCGCGCCGATTCCATGCCCTTGCATGGCGGCGATGACAGGAACCTTACAAGCTAACGCCAAGTGATAAATTTTGATGTCCGTGAATTTCGCTTTACCCTCCTGAATAGAAATCAGATCTTCCTTGGTCCCACCGGAAGAGAAATAGCTATCGTAACCGGTAAGGACTACGGCCTTGTAATCTGTTGAATTATCGATGTGATCAAATACTTCGATAACACCATCCAATGTGCGTTGCGAATGCATGTTCCTGGATTCGCGGTCTTCCATCTGCACCACAAGGACATCACCATGCCGCGTTGCGGTAATAACTTCCGAGATTAACGGAATTTTGTAAGGTGTTGCGGCCAAGGCATCACTGGATAAGACGGGCGTCCAGACATCAACATCGGGCAAGCTTGCTACTTTTTGCGCGATATGTGCGGCGAATTGCGATTTAAAAGACTGCACAAATTGCACGGGCAATTGTGTGAAGTGCGCAGCGATCGCCATGGCCCGAGGGATGATTAAATCCTGTTCAGAGCTAACAATTAGCGGCTGCTTTATGACCAGTTCCGCAGCAGAATATAACCGTCCGGCCACCAATACTTCTTCAGCGAAAGCCGCACCCAACTTAACACTCAATAGAGCAGCAACGTCTTTCACCAAGGTTGAATTTTCAATGCCATTGAGTAATAAATCGGAGCCTAAACCGAACTGACCATCAACAGAATAAATGCAAGCATCACAAGAGTGGCTTATTAGCCAGCTTAAACCTGTGGCATTTTTTGACAGCGTCGCAATGACAGGCAGAGGTGATTGTTGAATGACGTTACCAATCTCAACCGCGACGGCAAGTGAAGTGACGGGTATGAAATTATCGTCACTACTGCTCAGCACAATGGCGCGATGAATACCCGCCGCAGCCACTTGGGTCAATAGGTTTTGCAGATCACTCCCGATGGTATCTGCTGGCACCATATTCAGACTCACCAGCAAGATATTGGTATCCCTGGTTTCCAACTGGATGTATCCAGGGACAATTATCGATTTCTTGAGCACGGATGCTGATGAGCTCGCACTTTCTTCATGCTGAGCAGAAAGTGTGTTGTGAATAGAAAGCGATTCTACTTTTTTTACCAGATGCCGCGACAAATGTTGTTTCAGCAATTGCAACGCGTTGCGTGGTTTGTCCGCAAGCTTCGCCGCCAGATCCTGCACGTATCCGGCCACTTGATTGGCGGGCAATATTTTGAAATGCCAACCTTGTTGTTGCAGTTCAGCTCCACTTAAAAGGCTATTCTGGTAAAACAGATGATACGCGTAGGTTTCGCCAAAGCGCTCGCACAGCAATTCCCATTCTGCGGTGATTGGATAGAAATCCTGTTCTGCAGCTAAGTAGGTGTAATCCGATTCATTGGCGACAACCATGAAATCGCATAGCGCTGCTAGGAGGAACCCCACCGCTGTAGTAGTACCACTCGCCTGGGCGATAACGGGATAGGGGAATTTAATCAGCTTTTCAAACAGTTTATTTTCCAGGGACAGGTTAAATGCATCGCCGCCGCCGCTCAAGAAACTGGAACCCGCCGTGCGGATCACTAACACTTTCGCCGTTGCGGACTGCGCGGCAAAATCCAACGCGCTGGCCAGTTGTTTGATCAGTTTCCCGTTTAACTGATTATTTTCCGGAGCGTTTATATCAAGTACATAAATGCCACCATCGGATTCAAAATGATTGACTAGATCGGTCCCAAGCGTACTGAACCAATTCAGATTGACATTGACCAATTGCAAGAATGGCTTGGCCAGGATGGGATCATTAGTAAATGTAATGGAGTCGTCGATAACCAGGCGAATATCACTTGGCTTGTTTGATATCGTTTGGGAAAACGACACATAAACGGGAGTTGGAATGGCGATACTTTTCGCAATAGCTGCTTCATCTGCCGATATCACATTTACTGCAAGGTTGTTCGTAGCACGGCTTAATGCAGGAGTCCTGTCCACCCGTTCAATGGCGTCTGTACGCGCAAGGTTCACGTATAGGGCACCACGTATTGCGATCAGGATATTCCCCTGCGCATCACACAGGTCCGCATCCAATTGAACATGGTCGTTCGGCGCTGAACAGCGAATCCAGGCAACAACATCCTGGGTAATACCAAAGCTGAAGCGGACCTGTTCCATGGCAACAAGGCGGTAATGTTCGCCAGCAAGAACTTTCAGCCCGGTTTCCAACATGGCGTGTAATGCGCGTGGAGAAAAAGCCTGACGTGAATCCATTGCTGACCAACGCGCTTGCAACAACACCTGATTGGTCCCCGTATGTAGACCGTGAATACCGGTATCCGGATTGGATTCAATATTAACTACCGTCAGTGTTTGTTGTAACTGAGCGAGTGGAATGAACTCAAGGCCAGATTGGGGCGATATATTTGCAAAGCCTTGGCAATGCACAACACCGGTTTCTTCAACTTCGGCGGTATGGCTAAATATTTCAAAAGCCATCTGGTGATTTTGGTTGGTATTTTTTCCATTGGCTAACAGCGAGATGGAAACCTCCTTGGTAGCTGCAACTTCGTAATCTTGTCCCCACACCAAATTATGCAGTTCAATCATTGGCGATAATTCAGTACCAAAGGTTAATGCGGTTTGCTCCATCGCCGCACGCGCCATCTCTAGGTAGGTTGCGCCCAAAATATAGGATTTGTTGTCGGCTGCTATCATCACAACATCATCATTGGTTCCGATGCGGGATGTGTAGCGCTGCTCATTGATAGTAGACGTGTTTATGTGCAGCAGGGGGTGAATGATGCCACGCCCACCGATCAGTTTGTATTGGTCTACAGGTATGTCAACCCAATGGCGATCAGGTGCAAATGGATAAGTAGGCAAGCTGATTTTTTGCGGATGTCCATCCACGTAAAACGCGGCCCAATCCAGCTCTAGGCCTTTAACCCAGAGGTCGATTAATTTACCGAGCTTCCGTCGTTGCATCCATTTGCCAAGCGCTTCCTGCATATCATCGTCCTGGCTGATATTGAGCATATCTTTTTTATGCTGCCGCACTTGGCCTACATATACGTCGGTAATATTTTTTTCATTTGCGAGAAATGCGCCGAGTTTTTGCTCTAGCTCAAAGGGGGAGCGGGCGAGGATGGCCACACGTTCCTCCATATGTTCACGTCCGATTTGTAATGTATAGGCGAGACGTTGCAAATTCAGGTTGGATGAATTTTTTTCCTGCAAATAATTTCTTAACTCTTCTACTTTTTGCCGTAGTTGTTCCGCCGTTCTGGCGGACAATGGAATTACGGCCTTGCCATCCTGATCCTGCAGGGGATTGTCGTTCATTCTGGATACAGCGACGTGATATTCCTCAATAATGAGATGCGCGTTGGATCCACCTGCACCGAATGATGACACACCCGCAATCCGAGGGTGCTCAACACCATTGGCAATTGGTCTCTGCCAATCGCATAGCTGCTGGTTAACAATGAACGGGCTTTTGGAAAAATCAATGTGGGGGTTGAGCACTGCCGAATGCAGGGAAGGCACAATTTTTTGATGCTGCATTTGCAACAATACTTTAGTCACACCCGCAATACCCGCTGCTGGCTCACAGTGGCCAATATTGGATTTAACCGAACCTAGTAAACAATACCCGCTTGCCAATGTCTCACCATCAGCGAGGTTTTTACCGAAAGCTTTGGAGAGCGCAGCGACTTCGATAGGGTCACCCAATTTTGTGCCGGTACCGTGCGCCTCAATATAACTGATGTGACGCGGGTCAACGCCCGAATCTTGTAATGCTCGCGTAATCACACTCGCTTGAGCTTGTGGATTTGGAACAGTGTAACCATTGGTTTTTCCACCATGGTTTAATGCGCTGCCTTTGATCACACCATAAATATGGTCACCATCGGCTTCCGCATCGGATAAGCGTTTTAATATCGCGGCACCCACACCTTCACCAGGAATATAACCATCACCACCCTCACCAAAGCTATGGCAACGCCCAGTGCTCGATACATATTGGCCCGCACTGAGAATTAAATATTTATTTGGATGAATATTCAGGTTAACCCCGCCAGCAATGGCCATATCGGTTCTTCCTGCTTTCAAATCCTGGCATGCGAGATGAATTGCGGTTAATGATGAAGAGCACATGGTGTCAAGGGTTAAGCTCGGTCCATGCAGGTTCATCACATAGGAGACACGGTTAGCAATATCAGCGAGGCTACCAGCAAAACCGGTGCGCTTCCCCAGCAAACTGGATTCGGCACCCAATAATTGGTATTCGCCGTACATCACACCGACATATACACCAACCTGGCCGGCGAGATCATCATTATGGGGTACTTGTAATGATGCGCGTGTATAACCTGCGTCCTCAACCGCCATCCATGCATGCTGCAAGAAAATCCTTTCTTGCGGATCGAGTACTTCCGCTTCGCGTGGTGAAATATTGAAAAATTTCGCATCGAATTCATCAGCTCCAGTGATGAATCCGCCGAGCTTGCTAAAGTGGTATCCATCCAGGTTACGGTCTTCGGTGAAATAGTCTTGCCACTTCCAGCGGCTCGGTGGAATTTCAGTGATGCAATCCTTACCTTGGCTCAGGTTTTCCCAGAAGGATTTCAAATTCACCGCTTCAGGGTAACGGCCGCTTAAACCAATAATCGCAATAGGATCGGTACTAGCCACTTTCGCTGGCGCATAAGCGCGAAAATTTCGTTCCTCATTATTTAGGCCGCGACGACGACCAGCAGCGAACGAAATTACTTTCGCCGCATCCGGCTGGTGATTACCACGGGTTACAACTGGCTCAACTGCCTTGGCATTATCACTTGCTAGCAGCCCGCGCTGCGTCAGGAGTGTCGATAATTTTTCCGGGAATCCCTTGATAAGGTAATCACCAAGTTCAGCGATGGTTTGGTATTCAAACAACAAGGTTTTTGACAGCGCGCCAAAACTTTCTTCCATTTTGTTAGTAAGGTCTATGGCTAGGATGGAATCTATCCCATAGTTTTCCAGTGGTGACTGAGGGTCCAATGTACTGACATCGCGCTTAAACAGATCAGCGAATATCTGGCATAGATAGGCTTGCGTTTTTTCCCTGAAAAGTTTTTCGGGTATCGCTGTTGACTGCGTTGATGCCACAACAATTTGTGTAATGGGCTTATCATTTTTTACAGTGAAAACTGGGCCTGCCATAAGCGATGAAGATTGCAGCTCGGTGAATAATTTCAGCAAGGCCTGTTCGTGGGAGCGAACAAAATAATCCGCCAACTCTGCAACCGTTTGATATTCGAATAACAAAGTTTTTGAAAGCGCGCCAAAACTAGCTTCCAGCTTATTTACCGTATCAATCGCCAAAATTGAATCTATGCCGTAGTTTTCCAATGGAGCATTGATATCTATCTTCGTCGCAGGAATTTTAAAGACTTCAGCGAGTTGTTCTGCTAAATACTCATTCGTTTTTTGCGTGAGAGGTAAACTTAATGCAACAGAAGTGCTTCTAGCTTCGGAGTTGCTGGCCAAGGTAGCCGATGCCTTTTTCGCAGTAAAAGGTTCTGCGTTATCAGGCTCGACCGGACGTTGCTCTCTATCCAAACGCTTGTTAATTAGTGCCAAATCACCAGGCATCACCAAGATGACTGCTTGCGCTGTAATCAGTGATTGGTGGAATGCCTTTATTCCCACAGCCGTAATCATAGGCCGCATGCCCGTGGACTGGAACACCGTGGTTTTGGTGGCTTCATCGATGCTCATTCCACCATCGGCCCAGAAGGGCCAATTAATCGCAAGGGTATGGCCATGGCGCTGCCCTTGTTGAACAAGTTGGTTGCGATAGCTGGCAAACTCATTCATAAAACCATTGGCAGTCGCGTAATCCGCCTGGCCAAGGCTTCCGAAGGAAGATTCGGAAGAAAACAGCACCATAAAATCCAATGGCAGCGCACGGGTGGCTGCATCAAGGTTTACACTGCCAGCGACTTTCGGCTCCAACACTGCGGAAAATTCTTCGCTAGTTTTTTTCAGGATAAAGCTGTCGGAAATCATGCCCGCGCTGTGGATAATGCCATTTATATTTCCGTATTCAGCAACCACGGAACTAATCAATCCCTGTACCGAATCAGCATTGGCAAGATCAAGCTGTCGATAGACAACTTGATGATTTTTTGCGGATTGCACTAATGTTGCAAACTTGTTAGCGCCGCTTTTATTATCTGAAAGATAGGTGCGGCCGGTAATTATTAACCGGGCGTTCGACAAACATGTGAGAAAATAAAATGCAAAAAAATTACCGACCGCCCCGAGCCCTCCGGTAATAAGATATACACCGCCTTCTTTAAAGAGCGAATCAACTTTCCTGTCTATGAATCCCTGGTGAGTTTCTGCCAGGGTATTTTGCCAACGGCGAATTGATCGTTGCCCAGCCTGGTAACGAATTACTTTTTCGTAATCACGATCAACACTTTCGGTAGCATAAGCATTAATGGTTGAGATTGAAGTGGCTGGTTCGACTAGGATAATTTGCCCATTAACCTTTGGATTCTCAAGGTTTGCAGTGGTCAGTAATCCCACCAAGCCCACAACCAGTTTTCCTTCAGCGTTATCCGGTGCGACAATCTGGATAAGTACTGAATGCGCCGGGCGCGCTTGTATAATCGTTTTTATTTTATTGAAGCAAGCATGCGCAAATTGACTAAACCGCTGCGCAATGGTGTCAACATCACCCGTGATCATGGTGCATGACACACCGGCAGTCTGCATCTTCTCTATTGCAGATGCATCTACATTTGAAAAACCGCATAACAGTAAATGCCGCTCAGAATAATGCGATTGCCCCGCAGTGGAAGTGATCGCCAGTGGTGCTTTCTCCCACTGTGGTGTTGCAATGACAACGCTGGTGTTCGACTCGCCGTTCACTTCAG
>CBHTVU010000163.1:0-9425 GCA_966096785.1 uncultured Gammaproteobacteria bacterium
AGCCGAGGATGGAGTGCTGGCGGACGGGGGTTCAACTCCCCCCGGCTCCACCAAACACAGGGGGATGTCTAGACCATTCTAGACCGCTGGAGACCAGTATTTATGCGGGGTCCAGCACTCCCCCACCTTTTCCCCACTTGGTTTCCGATGGTCTAAAGCGGTCTCCGCTAGGGCACAAATCCGGCACATCTGACACAAACAAGGCACACAGCCTTAACCCCGTAGATCGCGCATCCCTCAGTACAAAACACCTCGGAACCCCTGAATGTCACTTATTCAGGAAAAATATTTTTGAAGGTCATCCGCAGCTTGCCCTCCCTATGGCATCTAGCTACCTTGAGATTGCCAAGCAAAAAGGCTATGTCGAAGCCAACCAAAGCCTACTATCCCTCAATGATCGTTTAATTGTTAAAGACCTTAACCTTTCTGCATCAATTGATGCTCTAAAACAATTTGCTGCAAATAAAGCAGCATATATGGAAATTTTGGGGGCCTCCTACGGCAACGACCATCAAACCGCTTATCAAGCCTGCTGCGACTACGTCAGTGCTTATGGCTTCACTCCACCAAAACCCAGCGAACACGCTGGCTTAGTTTCATCATGTATAAACCGCATGAGCTGCCCACGCTGGTGGAAGAAAAAAGTATTCACCAAACAACGCCGTACCATTGAGGCAGTTGCACGCGATATAGGATTGATACACAAAAAGCAATCTGCATATTCCAGCAAAATTACTCAAATCAAAAGAGCAAACCAAAAAGCCTTAGCTGAAAAATTTTTAGAAAATACTTTTTTGGTGAACGGCGACCAACAAGTTTTTTCTTTAAAAGAACTCTCTGCTACTTCTGTTTCCAATCCAGAAATTCGCCGTGCTGAATTAATGACTCGTATTGCAGGTTTTGAAATAGTTGCAGATCAGCTTGACCATTGTGGTGAGTTTTACACAATTACTACACCATCAAAAATGCATGCACGATTAAATAAAAATGGTGGTAGAAATCCGAAATATGACGGCACTACGCCAAGAGAAGCGAATGAATATCTATGCGATGTATGGAAAAAGATTCGCGCAAAGCTGCACAGAGAAAATATAAATATTTATGGCTTTCGTGTAGCAGAACCTAATCACGACGGTACTCCGCATTGGCACATGCTTTTTTTCATGAAGCCATCAGTAAAAAACCGTGTGCGTTCTATTATGAAATCCTATGCACTTGAAGACAGCAAGCACGAAAAAGGCGCAAAAGATCATCGGTTCAAAGCGATACCGATTGATAAATCTAAAGGCTCTGCCGCTGGCTACATTGCAAAATATATTGCAAAAAATATCGACGGTTCCAACTTGGAATCTGACCTGATTGGCAATGACGCAAAAGACACAGCTAAAGCAATCGACTCCTGGGCGAGCTGTTGGGGTATTCGACAATTTCAGCAAATTGGCGGCCCAAGTGTAACGGTTTGGAGAGAGCTTCGCAGGCTCGTAAATTCAGATACTGATGTAAGCGACCTTGACGATAGTCTCACAATCGTAGAAGCAGCAAGCGCAGCTGCTGCTTCTGATTGGGCGGCTTACGTTATGGTTATGGGTGGTGTTGAAATGCGTAAATCAGAGCGCCCTATTAAGCCATTTTACGAACAGCCAGATTACATAAATTATGAAACTGGTGAAATTATCGAAGAAGGTTTAACTGCTTATGGTGATCCTGTTGCACCTCGAATTAAAGGCCTGAGCTTTCCCAGTGACACAATAATTACTCATTTGCACAACTGGAAAAAGATTACGGATAGCGACAAGAAAAACAGCCTGCGCAGTGAGGGTAGCGAACCCAGCAGGCTATTTTCGTCGCTGCCCGAAGGGCAGCCTTGGACTAGTATCAATAACTGTACGCACACACCTGTGCATTGAAAAAGGTGCTCAAAATGTCTGAAGAACTCGGCAAAGAATATTCTGTAAATTTTTTTGAATGGGATACAACTCTGCAATTCAACTTGCAGGAAGCTTGCGCTTTGATGTGTCGTGAAGTAGTTCGAAATAAAGATGTAAAACTATTGCCAAAACCACCTGTTATGAAAAGCGGAAATGTTGTGGGCGTTATAGCTATGAACGAAGAAATTGAATTAATAGTTCGCTTTCCCGAGGAAATGTTGCAACTCACAAAAACTGAATTTTGCGGTGATTACAAGCTGGTTCCAGAATGGTAACCCATGTCGTTAGGGAAAAAATTTATAAGCTTGATGAAATCTATAAATTTCATCGCGTAGACAAAAAAAATTATGCAGCAGAAATAATTTATGCATGCATTAAAGACTTTGTGAAATATTGGCGTGATCTGGAAGATAGAAACTTTGACGGCTTACGAAAAGTCGAGCGCGATGAATTATATTTTTTCCTCAACGAAAAGCTTTATGAAATCTGCCGAGTTCATTTGGATTTATATTGGCTAACGTACGATCATGATAATTTACCAATGTACAGAAACGGAGATGAGCCCGAACCATTTTGGCAAACAGGTAGTAGAAAAAAATTAAGGCGAAAGCGAAAAATTATTGTTACTACTACGCTAAATAATTAAATGATTGTGTGACTGTCACATAATTATTTATGTAAATCGCTTTGCCAAGAGGTTGCACCCTCCCAGCAAAGCTAATCATACCAACCTAGTCGGAGGTCAATATGACTACCATGAATGTTAACACCAAATTTGATAAGCCAACCCTTATGGGGATGATTGGAAAAGCCATTTTTATTAATGGTTTCAATGAGCCGATAGAATATTTTCCCAATAAATCCGGATATTACTTTATTGATAGCGTTATTTTTCATCATGACAATCATGTAGAAATTGGGGTTTCGGAGTATGAACCCAATATGTCACTTAAGGATTTTGACATAGATAAATCCCACATCGGTTTTTATAATTTAGAGGATTTAGATATTCCGCTCGAGGATCATCCCCCAATATCTATACTGTAAAACCAAAAAGTACTACGAAATTAGCACAATGTTTCTAGCCAACGCGCACACGCGCCCAGTTAGGGCTTTAGCCCGTTATCTGGGTCAGGGGGATTTATCCCCCTTGATTGGTTTTACTCCGGTCTATTGACATTCGCTTAAGTAAAAAGATATATTTTTAATCGGTGTCGGATACACGCCCTGCCAGCGCAAACAAAACCCCTTTGGGGTAGTATCTAGTTTGACAAGTCTCCACTTTGCAATTAATGCACTTTGTCATTCATATTTTCTAATGAGCTGGCCATTGGATTTATTTGATAAGGTATTAATTGTGTCAAAAATTCATCTCTTGACTGAATCCTCTGTTGACTGGCTTAAGCAACAAGCCAAAGCGCTCAAAAAATCTAATTCGATTACTCTTTCCCAAGCTCAATATGAACTCGCTGTTCGAAATGGTTTTTTAAATTGGAAAAATCTTGTAGAAACATTTAAATATGAAACGAGAAGTACCTCAAAAATTCGGATCATTGACAATAAAAATAAGGTTCTCTCTGAATATACTGATGAACAAAAAATTGGCGCCAGAGCCAGAAAACTCGGTATTAACCCGGCTAATATTAAAAATAGCATTTATGTAACGATTCCTGATTCGGATGAAGTATTCTCAGTTGATGTTGATCAGTGGGAAAATCTCGGCTTATATGAGGATTTCGGTTTTTTTAAATGGCTTCAAGACAATGATCCGTATTTTAGCGAGTCTACTGACGTCCAAATCTTTAGACTGATATCTATCGACACCCACTCGTATAAAGAAGTAAATAAATTCATTCAAAAAATTGGAAAAAAATTAGATTTTTTCTTTCCGCTTTATGCACAAAATATTTGGATTAACGGAAAATATGATCCTGATCATATTGCAGACTTGAAAGAAGAGCTTCGTGAATATTTCCCCGATAGCATTGTTAATGCCCATGACCTTCCCTTAGCTGAGATTCCAACTATTGCATGGAAGAGAGGCTACTAATGATTTGGAAAACACTCGATAAATTCTCCCAAGAATCAGGCATGAGTAAAGAATCAGTTCGCGCCCTGAAAAAGAGAGGTCAATGGCGAGAAAAAATCCATTGGAAAAAAGCTCCAAACGGTCGAATTTTTATTAACGTAGTAGCGGTGGAAAAATGGATTCAAGGATTGCCGGTGTAAGAGCACGCGGCAATAGCATACTGGTAGATTTTACCTATCAGGGCGAACGCTGCCGCGAGACTCTACGACTTAAACCAACAAAAACAACTTTGAAAGAAGTAGCTCGTAAACGAGAGGCTATTCTTTTTGAAATTGCTATGGGAACTTTTGATTATGCAAATCATTTTCCTACAAGCACAAAAGCCAGAAAATTTTCAAAACTTTATGGTCAAGTAATTACTATCGAACAAGCCTTAAAGGACTGGTTAAAAAAAGCTGAACGACGCTGTCAATTTAGCACTTTAAAAGGCTACAACAGTGTTGTTTATCACCACCTAATTCCAGCATTTGGAAATTTAAAACTAACTGATTTAACACCTCAACACATTGAAGATTGGCTCGACACATTGGATATTTCTAATAAGCGAGTTAATAACATTTTGAGTCCACTACGCCTCGTTTTTAAAGACGCTTTTTTTGACGATTTAATTTCGAAAAACCCTTTAGAGCGAGTTCGGTTTTTACCTATTGAACAACGCGAACCAACCCCACTTACACCAAGCGAAATCCAACTGGTTTTAGATCAACTAAAAGGCCAGTCTCGCAATTTATTTCAATTTGCTTTTTGGTCCGGTTTACGTACCTCCGAGCTTATAGGTTTGCGCTGGGAAGATATTGATTTTGGCAATAGTCGCTTCTACGTGAGAGTTGCTGTTGTTGGTCGTAGGGAAAAAACCACCAAAACCGCCTCAGGTGTTCGCACGGTCGATTTAAACCCACAAACATTGGAAGCGCTAACTAATCAAAAAAATTACACTGGCGACTCACACAGGGTCTTTCACGATGAAAAAACCAATGAACCATGGGTAAGCGACCAACCCATTAGAAAACGCCTTTGGATACCCGCTTTAAAAGCCGCACGGCTTGAATATCGCAATCCCTACCAAACTCGCCATACTTTTGCATCAATGATGCTCTCCCAGGGCAAAAACCCTTTATGGGTTGCTCAGCAAATGGGGCATAAAGACTGGGGAATGATCAGAAAAGTTTATGGTCGGTGGATACCAAACGGATAAACCCTCGTGACAGTCACGGGAAATTTCAGGTCCTATACTGTGACTGTCACGACAATTAGCAATTTTTGCTTTATGGACAACATTTGGGATTTTTGTTAATTTTGGCACAAATAAGGCACATCAAATGGGCAACGAATTGAATTTTAAAGGTTCTTCAAACATTCAACTCCCCCCGGCTCCACCAATAAATGACCCCCTGTCACCGAAAGGTAACAGGGGGTTTTTATTTATCATATAATAATTTGTAAAACTCGGTATTGGTTACACTGTAAAAACTTCGACTATCTGGTTTAATAGCCGTACTGCCTACCAAAATAGTGCAACACCTGTGGAAACCTATGATTACATTCTATAAGAAATTTTTTTTGGTTTTGCTTGCGCCCCTATTACTAAGTGCCCTGGTTGGATTTCAACTTATTTATCTCAGCAAAACTCAGACGACCTTAATGCCAGCGCAAACCAGTAGCATTCCATGGCGCGCTGTTCCCAGTTCAGATCTTGATAGCGGCGGTTTATCTACTGTTGGATTAAAAGACTCAGAGCAAGCCATTACCTACGAATTTCTTTTGAAGAAAACAGTGCAATATCCCTATGCTTCTTTGGCAATACGTTTTCTTGAACAAGAACTAAATGTAAATAGACACATCGACTTAACCCCGTATAGCCGGTTAACGTTTAACATTAGATGTCAGCCCGAGAATGTTCTGACACTCACTGTTTACTCATTTGATGAAAAAGTTAGTAAAGCTGGCGATTTGGCGACCTACCGTATCCCATCAACCTATTTTTCGTGCGGTCCTAACAGCAGTAGAAAAGAAATACAGTTAGATAAATTAGAAACACCAGATTGGTGGCTCTCGCAAAATGCTAGCCTCGCCAGCAAAAATTATTCGTTGAAAAAAACGTCTTCAATTACATTTGGAAACTCAGCACAAAGCCCATTCGACGTTAATTCCAGTGTTGTCATTGAAAACTTGACATTAGAAGGTAGAAGCTGGATTAAATTATTTCTGGGCGCGGGATTACTGTGCGTTGTGTGGGGAGTTTTTGCATTTTGGGCGTTTAAACAATATCTAAAAGTGCTCACTACGCAGGTACAAACAAGACTTCAAAAAGATATTCCATTCATTGCCTATCAGCAGCTTTCGTTGGAGCCACACAAAGATAAAGAGCGTGATGCGCTTATGCGATTTATGGTGACGGAATATCATGATCCTGAATTGTCCATGGAAACGGCTAGTAAGCAGTTAGGAATGAATAAAACAAAAATTAACGATATATTAAAGCAAGAAGTTGGTCTGACATTTAATTCATATCTCAACAAATTGCGGCTGACAGAGGCTGCTCGTTTGCTAACCGAAAACTCAGCCGCGAATGTTGGAGAGGCAGCACATTTGGTTGGCTATAACAACGTTTCCTATTTTAATCGCCTGTTTAAAACTGAATACGGCTGCACCCCCAAAGCATTTAAAAATTTAACGCTCAATAAAAATCCTTAAGTTTCATTTCATTCGAACAAGCCCCCATTTGCGCGCCCCATGCGAGCTTGTGCCATCAAGATTTAAATACTCTTCTTATAAAATTTCATTTTTTCTAAATACAATTTTTATTAAGTGGATATCCGCGCCATTAACACTCGCGTTTTTATGAGTTGGGATTTGAGTCAAATTAGATTTAGGATGATTTGATACTATCGAACACAGAGCGATTTCAAATAATTTTCGATCAAGCATTTTCCGCCATTAAATTAATCAACAAATAGACGAGCATTCGATCAACTCAAGGATCAAGGCAATCATGATTATTCGTACTTTGATAATTGGTGCAGCGCTCACTGCTGCCTATTCACTTAATGCATTGGCTATTGAACCGCCGCCAATCGCGAGTGGCCAACCCGTTCCCGTTAATAATCCCGGATTTGAAGCAGATAAGGCTACTGTTCCATCCCCTTCCGGTTGGACCAGTATAGGTAATGTGGATGCCGATTTTCTGGAATGGGGCGGGCAGTCTTCACCGGAGTCTTATCGTCTTAGTCATTGGGCGGCGAGTGATTACTCGGTGACAACAACACAAACTCTCACAAGTTTGCAGAAAGGTTCTTACACACTCAGGGCTTGGGGGCGCCGTAGCAGCGGTCAAAACCAGTCGTACATTACCCTGGATTGCGGAAGAGAAATTGCGCGGGCTGATATGCCGGTTGCCTGGCCTAGCCAATGGGTTCAAGTTGCCGTTTCTGCGAAAACATCACCCGCAGGGCAATGCAAAATTGGCCTCCACACAGATGCGGCGGGTGGTGAATGGAGTAACTTTGATGAAATCAGCCTTGAGACTGGTGAAGTGCATTTAGCTGTACGCGGTGCCGACGTTTCCAGCCTTAAAAAATCTGAAGACCTCGGTGGTCTCTATTACGATGGCAATCACGCACATCCCAAACCGGCTCTTAAAATCCTTAAAGAGCAGGGAGCGACTCATGTACGTTTACGTGTATGGGTTGATCCCGCAGACCATTACCACGATTTGTTTGAACTCAAGGAAATGGCTAAGCGCGCCAAGCGTGAGAATTTGAAAGTGTTGGTGGATCTCCACTATTCAGATACCTGGGCTGACCCAGGTCACCAGACATTGCCTGTACGCTGGGAGAATCTTTCCGTTGAACAACTTGAGGCCGCCGTTTTTATGCACACTCTGGCTGCTTGCGCTGCCGTTCGTGAATCCGGTGCTGTGCCAGACATGATCCAGATTGGGAATGAACTCAACTCGGGAATGCTTTGGCCCTATGGCCATACCTGGAACCCGCCCAGCTGGGAAAATCTTGCGCGCTTTCTCAAGGCAGGTTACAACGCTGTAAAAATCTGTTCACCTAAAACCAAAGTGGTATTACATCTCGCGGAAGGTGGAAACAACGGTGCCTTCCGCTGGTGGTTCGACAATATCACCGCGCAAGGCGTGAAATTTGATGTGATCGCAGCATCTTATTATGGTTACTGGCATGGCTCCCTGGGCGATTTACAAAACAACTTGAATGATGTTGCCGATCGTTACGGCAAAGAAGTTCTGGTGGCAGAAACAGCCTACCCTTTCACGCTGGATTTTAATGATTCGCATGCAAATTCGATTGGAACAGCTGATCAGTTGGTTGCTGGTTACCCGGCTACACCTGCTGGCCAAGCTGCTAACTTGCGTGACGTTCTTTCCATAGTACGCGCCGTACCAAAGGGCCGAGGATTGGGCGTGTTTTACTGGGATGCAACCTGGACCGCGGTGCAGGGCAATGGCTGGAACCCAAGTGATCCCACTTCCGGAAACGCGTGGGAAAACCAGGCACTCTTCGACTTCACAGGTGAGGTAACTCCAGCACTGAAAGAATTTGCGCGCGATAGATAATTGTCAGCGTTTATATGGGTACAACAACCGGCAATTGCCGGTTTGTTATTTTTGGCTGCCTGAAACTCAATCCAATTACATACACCAGCTAAATAAAGGCGATAGCCTGAACCAACAAATATAAACCAAATCCCACCAAAATTACTCCAATCACTTTTGCAGTTAGTTCGGCAGCTGGAGCAAGGCGCTCGGCGGTAATAGCCGTTGCTACGAGGATCATTGCCAAGGGGTTCATGACACCAAGTATTAGCAACACTAGCGTCATTGGAGCGCAGCAATAATTGCAACTTACACCAAGACCTACACCGCATCGCCATGCGGAAACTAGATCAGCAGGTACTTCCTGTTCGTGACCATCGCGACAGCATAGGAGTTTTTGTTTTTTCCAAGAGGACAATTGCAGTATCCCTGCAATCATGACAACCAATCCCGTTAACGCTGGTACCACACTAGCCAGCATTTCGTGCTGCATAGTCAACGACGCCAACCAAAAGCCAATCGGGAATACTGCGAAACCGATCAATACCCAAACAAAGACATACCCTAAAGCCAACACCAAAGTGAGAACATCTGGCTTGTTGGAGCCCATATTTCCAATAGTGTATCTGTAAGAAAGAAGCCGCGGCAGAACGGCAGGAAGCATCATGGCTACCATCATGATGATCCACATACGAACAAAAGATGCCGCTGCTCCAAACTAGCTCTGCTCGGGCATAAGCATCCACATCACCGACATAGTCCAACCGCCAGCCATGGACATTTCATCCATGGCTGACATCTGCACGCAGTCAACGATAGTCACCAAAGTGCACGCCACAAATACTACCGC
>CBHTVU010000164.1:0-9393 GCA_966096785.1 uncultured Gammaproteobacteria bacterium
TTTTGTGGCGAGGTTCAGCCGATGAAGTGCCACTTGAATATTTTACTTTGCGCAACCAGGCTAAATTAAACCCTGTGTTACGCGATTTGGTTAAACAATTTCCACCAAAAAAATGATCGAAACTCTAAATAAAAAAGGCCTTATCACATTTTCGACCAAGGCCTTTTTATTTAAACGCAGCATCTATTGTTGCCTGATACGATTCACAATCGAGGTTGTTGAGCAGTTTTCAAAGAAACGTAGTACCTTAACCTTGCCGCCGCTGTCCTTTACGATTGAACTTCCAATTATTTGTTCCGCCGTATAATCACCACCTTTGACCAGAACATCCGGTTTTATCTTGTGAAGTAAACGTTCGGGGGTATCTTCATCAAAGCTAACCACCCAATCAACTGACTCCAAGCCTGCTAATACTGCCATACGTCTGTCGATAGGATTGATAGGACGTCCTTGACCTTTCAAGCGTTTGACAGATGCATCGCTATTAAGCGCCACAATCAATCTGTCGCCCTGCTTACGTGCCTCATTCAGATACCCAACATGGCCAGCATGAATAATATCGAAACAACCATTAGTAAATACAATTTGTTCGCCATTAGCCCGTACACATTCGATAGCATGAAGGAGTTGATCCTCAGTAACAATTCCTCGCTCAAATACGTGCTCAGCATGAATGGCGCTACGCAGTTCCGATGCAGTGACTATAGCGGCCCCCAACTTGCCCACCACTATGCCAGCAGCCAGGTTTGCAAGCGCAACTGATTCGGGTAGAGGCTCACCTGCCGCTAACGAAGCAGCGACTACAGCAATGACTGTGTCGCCTGCACCGGTCACATCATAAACTTCACGCGCACGTGCTGGCAGATGTATCGCCGATTGATTCGGGCGCAATAAAGTCATACCCATTTCACCGCGCGTCACTAAAAGGGCATCTATGTTGAGCTTGCCAATGAGCTCGAGCCCTTTACTGACAAGCGCCCTTTCACTTTCACAACGCCCCACTACAGCTTCAAATTCTGTGATGTTAGGTGTTAACAGACTGGCTCCCCGGTAACGGGTGAAGTCGCCGCCTTTTGGATCTACCAACACCGGAATGTTAGCGTCGCGTGCGCGTTTTATAAGCGTTTGGCAATCATGAAGTGTGCCCTTGGCATAATCTGAAAGAACAAGAATGTTGGCTTGGGAAAGATGAGAATCAATTTTCGTATCAAAGGTACTGCTGTCCTCAGGACCAAAAGCTTCTTCGAAATCCATGCGTAAAAGTTGTTGATGACGACTCATCACTCGGAGTTTCGTGATCGTTGGTTTAGTGGTAGACACTTGAAAATCAGTAAGAATATTCGCCACACTCAAACGGCTTTTTAGCAATTCAGCAGCGGGATCATCGCCAACCACACCCATAAGAGAAACATGACCACCTAATCCGGAAATATTCAGGGCCACATTGCCTGCACCACCTGGACGCTCTTCTTCCAGAGAAACATTAACGATGGGAACCGGTGCTTCTGGTGAAACCCTGTTGCTTGATCCGTGCCAATAACGGTCCAGCATTACGTCGCCAACAATTAGCACGCGTGCGGAATCAAACAGTGGCATCGTAATACGCATAACCAAAAATATCCTGTGTTAAAAACTACTCCGAAGAGTTTATCTCATCATGAAATTGCGCTGCATGCAACTTGGCGTAAATTCCACTTCTCTCAATAAGATCTTTATGTTTACCTTGCTCAACAATTTTTCCGTGTTCCATAACAACAATGCGATCTGCATGTTCGATAGTGGAGAGACGATGCGCAATAACAAAGGTGGTGCGGCCTTTCATCACTTGTTCCATCGCGGCCTGGATGTATCGTTCCGATTCATTATCCAGTGCCGAGGTAGCTTCGTCCAAAATTAAAATCGGAGAATCTTTAAGAATGGCGCGTGCTATCGCCAAACGTTGACGCTGACCACCTGATAAGCGCGCGCCACCTTCGCCAATTTGAGTATCAAAACCCTGCGGTAATTTTTCGATAAATTCTGAAGCATAAGCTAAATCAGCGGCGCGTTTGATATCTTCTCGAGTAACTTTTTCAGCTCGCCCGTAAGCAATATTGTCAGCGACACTACCTTCAAACAAAGTCACTTGCTGATTCACAAACGCAATTTGCTCTCGCAGATTAGCAAGCTTGTATTCGGTAATGGGAACGCCGTCTATAGATATGACGCCACTTTTTAAATCGTAAAAACGTGGCAGCAAATTCACGAGTGTGGATTTACCGCTACCGGACCTGCCTACAAAAGCTACTATTTCTCCAGGTGTCACAGATAAATCCAGACCGTTAATGGCAAGCCCTTCCTGAGAAGGATAAGCAAAACTCACCTGTTGAAAATTCACAGCACCTGTAGCGCGAAGAGTTTGGTGATGACCCTCATCTTGCTCCGTAGGTTCATCAATCAATTGAAAAATACTATCTGCCGCTGCGATACCTTTTAAAATTAACGGCGACACATCACCCAATTTTCGAATTGGATTCAGGATTGCACCTACAGCTGTCAAATAGGCTACGAAGGTGGCAGGATTTTTTAAATCGACATAAGTTAACGCAGCGTAAATTAACGCAGCCATCGCAATCGCAACTAAAACTTGAACCATGGGTGTGCTGGCTGCTGAGGTCATAATAATTTTCATATTATGCAAATAATTTTTTTGACTCACCGCATCAAAACGATTTTTTTCATAGGCTTCGCCGCCAAAGGTGCGCATAACTCTCACACCATTAATCATTTCGCTGGTAACTTGTGTTATATCACCAACGGAATCCTGCACTTTATGTGTAAGTCGACGCATGCGTTTTGCAACAAAGGTAACTAACAAACCAATTACCGGTGCTATAACAACGAAAGCCATTGTCAGCTTCCAATTCAAAACGATGAGCGTGTAGGCAATCGCAATCACCATCGCACCTTGTTGTAACAAAACCCGAAAGGCATCGGTCAGTGCGCTGGCGACGCCATTAATATTGTAGGTAATAATAGAAATTAATTGACCAGAGTTGCGAGAATCAAACACGTGTTGCGGTAGTGCAGTTATGTGACCAAAAACATCTTTACGTAAATGATGAATAACACCTAGTGATACTTTGGCAAGAAAATAAGTACCAATAAATGCACCTATGCTACGCATGATGGTGAAGCCAATTACCTGCAAAGGAATGATAACACTGGCATTGGTATCATTGGGTGTTACATTTTTGATTAGGGACTCAAGCAGATAAATAAACTGTGCTGAATAATATGCCGATAGAATAAAACCTAAAATACTGAGTATAAAAATTCCTACATAAGGTTTTACATAAGAAACCAAGCGCAAATAAATACGCGCTGCCGAAATAGTTAATTTTTTTTGACCAACTGGCATGCAGTTACCTGAAGCAATATTGAAAAATAATTTCTAGCGGCGCGTTCGATCCCACAACTCTGCATATTTTGCGAAGGTGGATTGCGACAATAACAGAGCTAGTAAAAAGCCCTGTTTGCCGTCCAGAAAACCCAATCTGAAAACATACATACGTAAAAAACAGGCAAACGCATGTAACACTGCACTAGTTAATGACGTTTTGCGACCAGCTTGTGCTCGCTGTATTGCCCACTCTTCAGCGTAATGTGCTGCTTTCATTTGCTGATGACGAATGGAGTCATATAAATAATGTAACAAATGACCCGATAATTTTTTTTCAGGTAGTTTTTGGTTATTGACCAAACGCTCATGCACACGTGTAGCATCGTACATTGCTTGATGGCGCGGATATAAACGTGGCACCCAATCGGGATGCATACCGGAATGTTTTATAAAACGTCCGAAGCACCAACACAAACGATTTACAGACCAAATTGCCGACCCCTGTTCTACGGCAGCTAAAATACTTTTTTCCAACTCGGTGGTTACTCGCTCATCAGCATCGATCATAAAAATCCAATCGCAAGATGCAAAACTTGCAGCACGTTCACGCTGTATACCGAATCCTTGCCAATCAGTATTTATAAAAACTTTTGCTGAATATTGTTCTGCGATATTGAGAGTATCGTCGCTACTGCCGGAGTCCAATATAATAATTTCATTAGCCCAAGCCAATGACTTGAGACAATCCGATAACTTTTTAGCTTCGTTTTTTACAATCAAGACCGCCGAAATACTGGGCATTACCGCTAACCTCTCGCTGGGATGTATGTATTCATCATCCACCCCTAACCCAACTTTTTCTGTAACGTTTTGTTATGTGACATGCACGCAATTTTGACACTGGCAATGCAAATTAAATTTAGAGGATAAAAAAGAAACGCCGCCGAAACTAAAGCTGATGATTTCTTCTACCTATTAAAAAAACGAAGGAGCCGAAGCTCCTTGTTATATTATTTGGCGACAGGGGCCAACCATTGAGTGTGACCAGCAAGCTCACCGCGTACAGCTTTAAAATATAAATCCTGCAAACGAGTAGTTATTGGGCCACGACGGCCTTCGCCAATTTTACGTCCGTCCAACTCGCGTATCGGTAAAACTTCGGCAGCGGTTCCGGTAAAAAACGCTTCGTCAGCAACGTAAACTTCGTCGCGCGTTAAACGTTTTTCTTTAATGGTGTAACCACAATCTGCAGCTAATTGAAAAATCGTATTGCGTGTAATCCCGTCAAGACACGATGTCAGTTCAGGCGTGTAAATAATTCCGTCGCGAACCAAAAAGAAGTTTTCACCACTGCCTTCTGCCACATAACCTTCAGCATCTAACAACAGCGCCTCTTCACAACCACAATCCAAAGCCTCTTGTAATGCTAACAATGAATTGATGTAGTGACCGTTAGCTTTCGCCTTACACATGGAAATATTTACGTGGTGACGCGTGTAGCTGGAGGTGCGAACTTTAATACCAATATCGCGCGCTTCCGGTGACATGTACGATGGCCAATTCCACGCTGCCACCATAATGTGCGCTTTTAAATTATCAGCACGTAAACCCATACCTTCAGAACCGTAAAAGGCCATGGGGCGCAAATAAGCTTCCGTCAAACCATTTTCGCGAACAACTTGCTTCTGTGCTTTGTTAATAGTTTCTTTATCAAAGGGTAACTTCATCCGCATGATGTGCGCTGAGCGGAACAAGCGATCAGTGTGTTCTTGTAAACGAAAAATACTGGTTCCCATTGATGGACTGTTATAGGCGCGCACGCCTTCAAATACGCCCATGCCGTAATGCAGGGTGTGGGTTAACACGTGAACCTTGGCATCGCGCCACTGGATTAATTCACCGTCTAACCAAATTACGCCATCACGATCGGCAAACGACATAACCAACTCCTAAATCAAATCTGTTATCGATGAACTGCTGCCTATATGCCGCAGTTCGAAATTTATACGCTATGGCTTAATACTTATTCGACATCAATGAGCTGGTGCCATAGCTGGCGAACCTGTTCACGCTCGGTGTCGAATGGATGGTCACCAGCCAATACCGCCTCCTGCTGTTGCAGTGCTAGGCGGTGCCCGGTGGATCGGTAGGCTTTGTAAGCGGCGATCAATTGGGCAACGGAAGTAGCGTCGAGTAAATCGGCTGCTTCCAATGATCCAAGTATGCGAATGTTATCCGTGTATTGGACGATCTCGGGCGCTTGATATGCCCAAGCCAAGGCCGCGTATTGAACCATAAATTCAATATCCACGATACCTCCGGCATCCTGTTTCAAATTAAATATCTTGGGATCTTGCGCAAGCGCCTTAGCCTGAGTGCCTAATTGCTCGCGCATTTTTCGGCGCATATCGCTCACGTCTTCGCGCAATTTTGACAAGTCTCTTTGTTGCCGCAAAACATCCAGGCGAACCTGCTCAAACCGTGCACCAAGTTCTTGCGAACCGGCGACCACTCGCGCACGTACTAACGCCTGGTGCTCCCATGTCCAGGCTTCATTTTTTTGATACTTTTCAAAGGCCGCGAGCGACGTCACCAACATGCCTGAATTACCCGATGGGCGGAGGCGCATATCGACTTCATAAAGTTTTCCAGACGCTGTCTGAGTGCTGAGAATGTGAATGATCCGCTGCCCCAGGCGCGTATAAAATGTAATGTTATCTATAACGCCTTTTCCATCTGCAAGCCCTGCGGTTTGACCATGGGTTTCACCGTTGTGGATAAAAACCAAATCCAAATCCGACCCATGACCTAATTCAATTCCGCCTAGCTTCCCGTAACCTACGATCACAAAATCTGGCGCATCAACACTGACTCCATTTTCATCGAGTGGACGACCATGACGAGCCAGCATGTTTTCCCAGCTGACTTGCATGACATGCTCCAAAATAACTTCGGCGATAAAAGTGAGATAGTCGCTCACCTTCATTAGAGGCAAGGTTTCGGAAACTTCACCAGCGGCAACACGCAAAGATTGGGCGGAGCGGAAATAACGCAAGACTTCCATTTGTCCTTCCAGATCTTCCGATTCAAGTCGCAATACTTCGCGACGCAATTCATCGCGCAAATTGGATTTAATTTTTTCGTGGTCGTCGTCAGAAGTGAAATAAAGATTTACGGGCGTAAGCAATTCGTCCAAAAGCGCCGGATATTTCGCAAGCTGCTCAGCGATCATTGGACTAGCACCGCATAAGGTAGCCAATTGATTTAACGCTATGGGGTTTTCTACTAACAGCACGAGGTAAGCGCTTCGCCGTGCGATGGATTCTATTAAAGGAACAATGCGCTTTAATGTATCGACGATAGAACCCGCCAACTCCTGTTGTTCTGCTTTTTCAGCCAGCACCAATAACAGACGCGAAATAAAAGCATCCAAGCGCGTGCGGCTACTAGCTTGCATATTGACAACCGAACGGCTCTCACGAATGTGTCGCAACACCGTAAATAGTTGCTCCAAACTTTCTGCATTGGTTGCAACCGATGCGACCCGTCCGTCCAGCAAATGTTTAAACTCATCCGCAACGACATTATTTAAATGCGAGCTTGCCTCCCAAACACTTTTCCACAACACGAGCGATTTAGTATCGTGCGATTGTTTATTTTCCGGTTCAGCGATAACCGCTTTAAATTCGCTATTTACGCGTTGGCGATAATTATTTAAAACCGAAATAAACGCATTCCAGTTTTCAAAACCCATCACCCAGGATAAACGTAATTGCCCCAATTCATCAGTGGGTAATGCTTGTGTCTGACGATCTTGATAACCCTGAATAGCGTGTTCGGTGTTGCGTAAAAATTCGTAGGCTTCGCTCAAAGCTGCGCCTGCACCTTGCGGTAAATAATGCCCCTGCTCTAGTAAGGGTAAGAGCGTCATAACCTGACGCTTACGCAAACGCGCATCGCGACCGCCACGAATTAATTGAAAAACTTGCACCACAAATTCAACTTCACGAATACCGCCCTCGCCCAATTTAACATCCAGACTCATGCCTTTACGCTGAACCTGGCGAGCAATTAAACCCTTCATTTCACGCAAAGATTCTATCGCGCTGAAATCAATATATTGACGATAAGTAAATGGACGTAACATAGTGCGTAAATATTTGCGTTCGCGTTTGATGTAATCGTCGTTGGAATAATTACCGTAAACCGCTGCGACTGTGCGCGCCTTAATCATTGCGTAACGTTCCCAATCGCGCCCCTGGGTTTGATAATAATCTTCCATGCCTGCAAAGTTTTGTACGAGCGCCCCACTTTCCCCGTGCGGACGCAAGCGCATGTCCACACGAAATACAAATCCGTCCGCGGAAATTGCATCCAAACTTTTAATTAATTTTTGACCGAGCTTGGTGAAAAATTCCTGATTGCTTATTACGCGGCTCTCATGATTTGTCGACCCAGACTCCGGATAAGTAAAAATTAGATCTATATCGGAAGACACATTGAGTTCGCGCGCGCCCAACTTACCCATACCCAGGACCAAAAATGGTTGCGGTATTTCCGACTCACGACCGATCGGGGTACCGTACATTTTTTCCAGTTCGCGATAGTGAAAACTGGCCGCAGAATAAATCGCAAAATCTGCGAAGCGCGATAACTCGCCGGTAATTTCCAACATAGGTGCGCAGCGATTCAGATCGCGCCAGACAATTCGAATCATGGCTTTGTTGCGTAACTGGCGCAGCGTTTTGTCCAATTCAAGGTCGGTTTTGCAAGCACCTATAAGATAGTTAGAGATTTGAAAAACTTCGTCGTCCACCGGATTAAAAAGCACACCGCTCTGCACGAGCTCGATTAAAAATACTGGCGTGATGGCACAGGTTTTGGCAATAAATTCGCTGGCAGAAAAAGCGCGTGTTAACTGCGCATCAAAGGTTTTTACATCCACGCCTGCAGGCAAGAGGTCTTCAAGCGCGGGTAGATTTTGTTTAAGTCGGTTTGATTCAAACTGCTCCCAGTAGCGATTAGCCGCATCATGTAATGCCTGGGGGACTTGAACGAGATCAAACATAAAACACCTTATTTAATAACTGATTGAGTCATAACTTTAACATTTCTTTCCTATCTGCACCTTTAAAGGCTTAGAAGGCACAAGATGACATTGAAAACAGATATTCACGATTTCGGCTACAACGTAGATCGGACATTCAAACAGGCCGGATAAGCTAGACTTGCTGGATCAATCAGAAACTTGACAAAATTAATGGCCATTGTGATTATTGGCATATAAATATGATATATGTCATATTTTCTAGTACCTATTGCCTATAACGCCATGAACAGGAAGCTGAGACTATGAAGCATGTATTCCCAACTCACATCTCAATAACGAGTTTTCTATTTGCACTTAGTATTAATACAGCTCAGGCGCAGGTCACTACAGAAGCTGTTGAGGAAGTGGTGGTTATAGGTCAGTTCCAAAAAAGTTTGGTGACGGCAATGGAACAAAAGCGGGAGTCAGCGAGCGTGATAGAGGCTATATCAGCTGAGGATATAGGGGCACTACCAGATGCTGCCATTACGGATTCTCTTAATCGTTTGCCCGGACTGGCTCAAGACCGTGACCGTGGAATGGGCAGTCAAATTTCTATTCGCGGAATGGGTGGTTTGCTTGGGTTAACAACGCTAAATGGCCGCGAAGTTGCAACAGTTGAAGAAGACCGCAATATTCGCTACGACCAATTTCCATCCGAATTAATTAACGCTGCGCAAGTTTATAAAACTCCGCAAGCTCATTTAAGTGAAGGCGGTGTTTCCGGGACTGTGAATCTGGATACCATCAAACCTTTATCATTCGATTCACGAAAAATTGTTGTCGATGTGAAAGGGTCCTATTCGGAGCTAGGTAACGACATAGCGGACTCGGCGAGCAATGGTATTGGTAAGCGGTTCAGTATCTCCTATATCGACCAATTTTATGACAACACCCTCGGGTTAGCAGTGGGATACGCGGC
>CBHTVU010000165.1:0-9369 GCA_966096785.1 uncultured Gammaproteobacteria bacterium
GTTCTCGGGGAACAGGAGATTATCCACGAGCCCCCTACTCCGCCCATGCATTCCGAGCCGCAAGTACCGAGCACTCAAACTTCAGCAGCATTAACCAGTACGCGCTCAGTACTTGATTCTCATACTGAATCGGTCGAGAAAGCCCCTACACCTACGCAGCCTTTGCTCTCTGAACCCAAGACATCTTTCTCCGAAAAAACACTGGCAGAAACCAATGCGCAACCCATGGAGCACATTGAAGCTCAAGTCAGCTTTGCTCCAGAAGCCCAGCGGCCAATTTCGCAACCGCAATTCATTAGCGAGCCCAAGTTACCTGCTTTGAAACCAAGCAGGACTGATCCTCAAGTTAGTAAAATTGAAGAGCCCCAATTCAAAGAAGAATTGGCAGAGACTCACCTACCCTTATTACAGCCCGTGAAACTCGCTTCCGTTCCTGGGCACAAAAATTCTCAATCTCGACAACTTGGCGAATTTTCGTTGCCAATTACAGACAATAAGGCGAATTTTGTTGCTGATAATCTTCAACTGGATTCAAGCAAAAATCGCCAAGAGCAAATATCTCAGTTTGCGGTAAAAGACGAACCTACAACCAAACCTGCATCCGTTAAACCGGAAAGTATCCGCATCAAACCTATAGAGCAGGAACTTATTAGCGAACCATCCAGGCACGCACCACCTTTGGCTGGAGCACCGGTAGACATCGCGCCCCCCAGTATTCATGTGAGCATAGGCCGCATAGAAATCCGGGCCAATCAAACCAGTGCTCCGGCCGCCAATAAATCGCGTCAACCGTCAACCATGAGTCTGGATGACTATGCAAAACGCAAGGGAGACCGCTAATGAGTAACTCCCTCGCCATTGCTACCGTATCTGCCGCGCTGGCTGCAGTCATCACTAAGTCCATCCAAGAGGTTGTGAGTGGAGCAAATGTGGTGATTGGAAGGCCGCAAGCCACGCCATCTGCTGAAGCTGCTCATTCGGTCCAGTTGTGCTTGTACCAAGTCTCTCCCAATGCCGCTTTGAGAAATGCGGACTTACCCACTCGCGATTCCGCTGGCAAGCTGCGTCAGAAACCGCAAGTCGCTTTGGACTTGCACTATCTGCTGGCCTTTAACGGCGATGAAAAAGAATTTGAACCGCAACGCATGTTAGGTGCTGTTGCCCGCGACTTACACGCAAATCCCGTCCTTTCTGCCGATATTCTTAGCGATGCCATTGCCAGCTGGCCAGTATTAAGTGGTTCCAATTTAGATAAGGCCATAGAACAAATAAAGCTCACTCATCTGGCGTTGAGTTTGGAGGAACTATCGAAGCTTTGGTCAGTATTCTTTCAGACACCCTATGCGCTTTCGGTTGCCTATCACGCGAGTGTGGTGCTGATAGAGGCAGAAGAAAACGCGGCTCTTGCACCACCCGTATTACAGCGGGGTAAAAACGACAGCGGTGTGAATACGTTACTGGGTGCTTTCCCGCAGCTGGAAAAAATCCATATCTGTTTTCCCGAGGATGCCGAAGGGATTAGCAGTTTACCGTCCTTACCTAACGCCTGGCTGGGTCTGGTATTGAAAATCCAGGGCAAATATCTGGACGGAACCAAGGTCAGCATCCGCTTCTCTCATCCCTTACTGGGCGAGCAAAATCTGGTTGTACCGCCCGAGGACCGAACAGCTACGTCGATCCGTTTTAACTTGCCCACGGATGCAGCGGCCCAAACAGCCTGGGCACCTGGTACCTACGGCATCGCTGTTTTGGTTGAAGCAAATGGAGGTACCCGAACTACCAATCAGCTGAGTCTCAATCTAGCGGCCCGGATTACCCAAATCACTCCAGCGAATCCTGTTCCCATCCTTGGGGGTGAAGCCACTGTGAGCTTCAAAGTCAGCCCGCAAATCCAGGCCGGCCAATCAACTTTGCTTTTGATAGGCGATCGCCAAATTGAGGGCCAAGCAACGGGTGACACGGTGGATGTAGTGATTACCGAAGCCCTACCTTTGGACGCTCAACCCATCTACTTACGGGTGGACGGCGTGGACAGCCTGCCTATAACTCGCCTGCCGAATCCTCCTCATTTTGTCTTTGACGACTCGCAAAAGGTGGCCCTCCAATGAGCGATCATCTGCAATGGCTAACGGCCAATAGAAGCTATCTGGAAACCTACATCAGCTGGGTGCAACTGCGATTGGAGCGTTATACCGCGGGCTTGAGTGTTCCCCAAACTGCGGTAACACTCAGTACCTCGGTACCCGCCGTGCGCAAAACTTCCTGGTTTGGAAAAGTATCTGAAGCATCTATTGAACGCCCCGTTGAACGGATTGGTACTCCTCCACCAGATTTGTCGGCCATGGATGAAAAACTCGCTTCATTGGCTGCTGAATTAAACACTGCTGAAGCCGTTGAGCCACCACCGGCCCTGATTATCCTCAGCCGCCAACTGGGATTAACACGTTTTGAGCAGGATATTTTAATGCTCTGTGCCGCCCTGGAATTGGATGGCAAAACTGCTGGCCTGTGCACCAGAGCCCAGGCTAATTCTGCCAAAGCAACTTTCGCCCTCGCCTTACAACTATTCGAAGGGGCAACCTGGGATGCACTCTCTGCCCACCGCCCCTTACGCTACTGGCGTTTGCTGGAAATCAATCAACCCGGCGCCGAGCCTCTGGTTACCAGTGCCTTGCGTGCCGATGAGCGCATTGTTAGCTACCTGGTAGAACCTCGTCATTTGCTGGACGAACGCCTGCTGCCCTTTGTTATTCCGTCTCCTGCAGAAGAGCCAAGCAAGCATCTTTTGGCGGGATCACAAGAACAGTTAGCACAAAGTCTTAGCCAATATCTGGAGCGGCAAAGAAACAAAGTTAATGCACCAGCGAGGGTTCTTATCCAGCTTACAGGAGCAGACTCTCAGGCAAAATTTGCCATAGCACAGCAAGCGCTGGTGGAGCTTGGCTTGGAGCCAGTCCGTATTGCGGTGGAAAACCTGCCGTCACAAACCAGCGAATTGGAATATTTACTTCGGCTGTGGGGGCGTGAGCGGTTGTTGCTACCCATTGCACTTTATATCGACCTTCACAGTGTGGAAGACGCGCACAAGTATTCGCTGCACCGACTTCTGGCCAGTGTCAGCGGCATAGTGATTGTCGCCTGCCGCGAACCCCAAACGGATATCGACGGCTTTACCCTGGACGTAAACAAACCGCTAATCAAAGAACAGCTTGCCACTTGGGAAGAAGAGCTTGGCATCCGCGAACTGGCAGAACAGCTTGCAGGCCAATTTAGCTTGGATATCGCCAGCATCCAGCACATTAGCAATCAAGTGGAAGCCGTAGAACCTGCTGAACTGAAAGCGCAAATCTGGCAAGCATGCCTTGTAAAAACCAGCCCACGCCTGGATCAACTGGCGCAACGGCTGGATATCAAAGCCTCCTGGGACACGCTGGTACTACCACCGGAGTCCACAAGCCTTTTGCAACAAATCACCACGCAAGTTGAACGCCGCATGCGCGTTTACAGCGATTGGGGTTTTGAAGAAAAAATGAATCGCGGTATGGGCATAAGCGTGCTCTTCGCGGGCGAAAGCGGTACCGGAAAAACCATGGCAGCTGAGGTGATGGCGAATGCGCTTAACCTCAATTTATACCGCATTGATTTGTCTGCTGTGGTGAGTAAATACATCGGCGAAACCGAGAAAAATTTGCGGCGTTTATTTGATGCTGCCGAAGACGGTGGAGCGATTTTATTTTTTGACGAAGCCGATGCACTGTTTGGTAAACGCAGCGAAGTAAAAGACAGTCACGATCGCTACGCCAATATCGAAATCAATTATTTATTACAACGCATTGAGGCTTATCGCGGCCTGGCAATTTTGGCCACCAATATGAAAAGCGCTTTGGACCAGGCGTTTATGCGACGGCTGCGTTTTATCGTGAATTTCCAATTTCCGGCAGCTGTGCAGCGTGCAGATATTTGGCGCAAAGTTTTTCCCCACGAAACACCGGTGGGCGAATTGGATTACCAACACCTCTCACGTTTCAACCTCACTGGCGGCAGCATCCAGAATATTGCCCTCAACGCGGCATTTCTTGCAGCGGGAAATGAATCGCCACAAATCACAATGCCACTGGTACTTGAATCCATTCGCTGCGAATTGCGCAAGCTGGATAAACCCATCAACGAAGCCGAATTTAGAATTCTTGGTGTCGCAGGAGCAAGATCATGAACATTAAACGCATTCACAACGTGAAAGAAACTGTTAAACAAAATAATGCAATCAGGCATGGTGAATCAGGTTGCTGTAACGGACGCCTGTGCCCTATACCACCCTCACCGCAATTATTAGCGCAACTTTATGCGCGCTATCTTGCGTTGAAAGAAGAGCGAAGATTGCCAGCGGATTTAAGCTTCGAACATTTTTTCAAAGTGTGGCGATCAAGTCATCGCGGTGAAAATTTTGCGGGTCTCGATGACGGTATACAAACTCATGGATCAAGCACTGAAAAACAATTAATAGACCGGCCAACAAAAGCACTGAAAGGTGTTATTCAAACACTGGTTTTATTAGTTGATTTTCCCGATTGCCCTCACAGCGAAAATCGAACACCTGCATCTTATCGACAAATGTTATTTTCACAGGATGGAACTTTTCCGTCAGGCAGCATGCGCGACTACTACCAATTAGCCAGTCATTACAACGCAAAGAAAAAACAGGGAATTGATGTGCGCGGAAAAGTGTTTGGTTGGTTCCGCATGCCTCATCCCTTAAGTTTTTATACCGATGGCAATTCAGGTATGTCTGATAGTTTTCCGCGCAATGCACAGGGTATGGCGCGCGATGCTGTTCAAGCTGCACTTGCGCAAGGTATAGATTTCAAACCTTACGATGCGCTGGGTGAAAATACCGTAACTGCTCTATTTATTATTCACGCCGGTAGAGGTGCAGAAGAGTCTGGTGAACGCGATGATATTTGGAGTCACAAATGGGTCATTCCCAACGGAATTACCGTTGGCACAAAACTTAAAGTAAATACTTATTTAACCGTACCAGAAGATTGCGCTGTGGGTGTTTGTGCTCATGAGTGGGGACATCTCGCCGCGCGCTGGGCAGATTTTTACGATACAGGAAGTATTGATCGCATGCGCTCCAATGGTCTCGGCAATTATTGCCTTATGGCTTCGGGATCCTGGGGCAATGGTGGCCTGACCCCAACATTTCCAAATGGAATGTTGCGCATGTTTCATGGTTGGATAAAGCCGCAAGTGATCACGTCGTCTACTGACAATATCAAACTCACTCCCGCAGCAGAAGGTGGTGGATTGATCTTCATCCAGCATCCACAAACAATGAAAGAAACTCAATATGTGTTAGTAGAGTACAGACGCAAACGCGGGCAAGACGCGTTTCTGCCGGATGAAGGTATAGCGGTCTATGTTGTCGATGAAGCTATAGACAATGTTAATAATGAAAATGCTTTAGCCATTGAATTAATTCAGGCCGACGGCCGACGAGATTTGGGAAAAATTTTTGGTGAAGGTAATCGCGGTGATACAGGCGATCTTTATCCAAGGGGTACTAATCACACTCTCGGCAAAGACACCAAACCGCCACTTAATTTACCCGACGGAAAATGGTCGGGAATTACCATTAATGTGAGTGGAACACCGGGTGCCGATCAAATGTCCCTTAGCGTGAGCCTACATTAACATCATGAATATTAATCTGCATATTGAACGGCTCGTATTGGACGGCATTAACCTTGCGCCCAATCAACGTCATTTGCTGCAAGCAAGCGTTGAAGCAGAGTTGACGCGATTGTTAAGTGAAGGTGGATTAAACACGCAACTCAACGAAAGCTTATCAACACCGCATTTGCAAGCACCGCAAATTAGTATTAATCCTGCAATGAGCTCTGCTCACCTGGGCCAACAAATCGCAGCGTCTGTTTATCAAAATATCGGCAACGAAGGAACACATACCACGAGGAAGGAATCATGAATAAATTCAGCCTCAATCCTCTAACACGCGCAGGAAATTTCACCCCGGCAAATCACGGCGTATTGCAACGCAAATGTGCATGTGGGAATCAGGCTGTGAGCGGAGGAACTTGCGAATCCTGCGCAAAGAAAAATTCGCTGCAACGACAAATGCGCGTGGGCTCGAGTAATGATCCCCTTGAACATGAAGCTGATCGTATTGCGGATCATGTGATGACAAATCAAACCACACCTCCTATTTCTTCTTTCAACTTCAATCAAATACAACGTGAAGAAAAGGCTGAGCCGCCCAAAGAAAAAACCGATGAAGAAAAATACAAAGAAGGCGCAAAAAAACTGGGCGAAGCATTTTTAGAAACACCTGTAGGCAAACAGCTTATCGAAAGGTTGAAACAAGATGCCTTGGTAAAAGGCGCCACCCAAATCGGAAAAGATTTTATTGCAACCTGGCCCGGAAAAATTATAACGGGCGCAACAGCTGCAGGTGCGATAACTGCACTGGCAGCAACGCACAAAGAATTACCCATGCAAATTCCGGAAATTCCATTGGATTTTGTAACGCCTGGCCTGAGTGTGCAATTGACCTACAACGGACCTGTAGATAAACCAACGGACGCAATGCTCACCTTCAAATTTACCGAGCAAGCACCCACTTCAAAGTCAACATCAACACAGCTCACCGCCGCCGAAAAATATCGCGCTGAAACAGCAAGAATAGCGGCAGACCAGGCCAAATTCAGGGCAGGCATGATTGTTCCCGGTTCACCTGAAGATTTACAACAAAAAGCCGAACAAGAGGCAATTAAAAACGTAACGCAAAAATATTCTGGCGGTTTTGACCTTGAAGCCACACTAAAGAAATACCCCTGGCTTGCCACACCGCAACCCACTGGCTTGCAACTTAACAAACCTACTTTTGGCTACCAGGCTCCGTCCATTTTTGGTGATCAATTCAAACTAACCTTACCAGAAGAAAAAAACAAAAAAGAGGAAAAAAAGAAAACTGACGATAAAAACATACAGAAAAAACTCAGTGTTGGTGCGAGTAATGACCCGCTGGAACATGAAGCAGATCGTGTTGCAGATCAAGTACTGGCAAATCCATCGGGTGCAGCACCAATAAGTTCTTCTATTTCCAGTGTGCAACGTCACAGCACAAATACAACCGAGCAAGCGCAGGATGCACCAGCGAGTGTGGATCAAACCTTATCAGGGTCAGGTGCGCCACTCGATAAAACAGTTCGTACAGATATGGAATCGCGTTTTGGTACTGATTTTTCGCAAGTGCGAATCCACCAGGGCAACAACGCCGAAAAATCCGCGCGCGATGTGAATGCCAATGCCTACACTCTCGGGAACAATATTGTGTTTGGTGCAGGGCAATACAATCCGCAATCGCAAACTGGAAAACGTTTGCTTGCCCATGAGTTAACGCATGTTATCCAGCAAAACAATGTAGTTCGCCCTTATAGATCCAAAAAAGCATTTAATTTTGGAAAATTGGATAACCCGCCTTTAGTTGAAGATTCTTTCTCTTTAAAAAAAGATAAAGAGAAAAAGCCATGGATTCAAAAAATCGATGTCAATTTTTCAACTACCAAAGCTGATGCAGACGGCAATAACTTTTGGGAAGGTACAGCGAACGCGCATTATTATGATAACCCAGCTAAATGGGCTGACTTTAGTTTCAATATCGCCGGCGGTTCATCTGAATTAGGAAAAACTGATAAAGGAAATTTTGTAGTCAGTCGAATAGAAGGTGTTGGTTACAACAGCGGTACTTTTTCAGGAAACTTCGACAAAAAAAATCGCGAAGGCCCGCTTAAACGTTACTCAAAAGATTTAAGCGCTAATATGCATTTTGCGGTCTTTTACAATAAAGGCGAAGCATTGCATATGGGTCCGCTCAATGCTAGTTCGCATGGCTGTGTGCATGTTGATTTCAGCAGCATCCAGCAATTAAATTACCACAGCGTTATCGGCCTTACCAAAGTATCGGTGACCTATCCATGAACATGAAGCCACCTGCTAAAGCAGCAAACACGAATCAATCTTCTCCGGCAGCAAAATCTGTTTTGCAGCGGAAATGTGCGTGCGGAAATCACACCAGTGCAGGTGGAGAGTGCACAACCTGTGCAGCAAAAAAATTGCAGAAAAAATTATCCGTTGGTGCCGCCAATGACCCATTGGAAATGGAAGCAGATCGCGTTGCAGCTCAAGTAATAGCTAATGAACCCACTCATTCCTTTAGCAATTTATCTGCACCCAAAATTCAGCGGCGCGCCGCACCAGCACCGTCGCAAGATGAAGAAGAAGTTCCATTAAGTGTGGAGCAAGTACTTGCGGGCTCAGGCAGTCCGCTGCCACAAAATATTCGTAAGGATATGGAACAACGATTTAATCAGGATTTTTCGCAAGTACGCATTCATACGAGTGGTAACGCCGCGCAATCTGCACGGGATGTGCAAGCGAACGCATACACCGTTGGAAATAATATTGTATTTGGCAACGGACAATTTTCACCAGAATCACAACAGGGAAAACATTTGCTCGCACACGAGTTAACTCACGTTGTGCAACAACAAGGTGGCGCACCAACAACGATTCGCCGTTGGAGCTGGAGTTGGGGTGGAGCGGGTGTTGGAGCTGCGCTTGGCCTTTTGGGTTTTTTGGGTGGCCCGATTGGCGGTCTTATAGGTGTATTGGGAGGTGGCTTACTCGGTGGACTACTGGGTGACTTTTTTACTAAAAAGCCACCAGAGTGTAAGCAAGGTGTGAAAGAAGTGAAACTTGATTTTGTTCGCTTACACGGCTCCTCACTTTCTATTTCCTCACTGCTTTCATCCGCAAATGAAATATTCAGTGACTGCTGTATTAAATTTGTCGCTGGCAAACAACCACCACCAGAATCAGAAGAAACTACAAAAAAATGGTTGAACGGCAACACCGATCTTGATGTAACGGGTGATGGTTGCACTACGCTAACACCAGAACAAAAAACAATGCATGAGAGTGCAATCAAAGCACATTCGTTATCAGGAAATATACAGGTGTTTTTGGTTGAGAGTTTTTCAGGAAGTACAAATGCGGGTATGCAAGGTTATTCTTGTCCTCCAGATCCTGCTTCTGCGTTCCCAAAAACCTTAGTCATGCAAAATGGTGCATCAGGTTCCATTTTCGCTCACGAGCTGGGCCACATATTGACCTACGGTTTTGATTATTCCAAAGAATCAAAAACTGATTCTAATTACAAAGAACTTCGCAACAAAACCGACACTATGCATTCGCATATTGATAACAACCTGATGTACGAAGCACCGTCGCCAGACTCACCCACATTAACACCAGAGCAATGCGCTGCTGCATTTGCAAATGCGGGTAAGT
>CBHTVU010000166.1:0-9353 GCA_966096785.1 uncultured Gammaproteobacteria bacterium
CAAATTTTCATAAAATTTACCATTGTTTTTACGGCGAGATGAGGTGAGGAAAATAGAAGCAGCGAATATAAAATAAAAGAAATAAACATTAAATAAAAGAAGAGACGATGCCGCCTCTTCTTTTACAATCTATGCAAAATATTAAGGAGCCATAAGTTCCAAATTTATTTTTTAGCGGAAGGTTTAACAAATTTTAATGTCATGCGATCACTTTCACCAATAGCGATATAAGTTGCCCGATCTTCATCTTTGTTGGCAAGTACTGGAGGTAGGGCCCAGACTCCACCTTTATGATCTGCATTATCTTTCGGGTTAGCGTTGATTTCTGATTTTCCGGCTAATTTGAATCCTGCTTTTTCGATAAGTCCAATGACATAGGTCTCGTGTAAATAACCAGAGCTCAGATTAGCTGCTTTATCAGCAGGCAATCGATGGTCAACCACGCCAAAAACACCGCCTGGTTTTAGGGAATCATAAACTTGTTTGAATGCGGTATTAATTTTCTCTTCGTCACCGCCCGTCCAATTGTGAATATTGCGGAAGGTAAGCACCATATCAACGCTGTTTGGTGCTGCAAATTTATATTTATTACCCGGCTCAAAAATACCAATTTTTACCTTGTCATAAACAGCAGGATTTGCTTCTAATTTTTGTTTAAAAGACGCTGCACCTTTGCGGGCATATTCATTAGGCGATTCAGGGTCGCCTCCAGCAGCAATCAGGTTTCCTTTATTGCGTAAATAGGGCGCTAAAATTTCGGTGTACCAACCTGCGCCCGGTGATAATTCTACAACCGTCATGTTGGGTTTTATGCCGAAGAATGTAAGTGTTTCGTAAGGGTGACGAGCAGAGTCGCGAGCGATATTTTCTGCGCTTCGGTGTGGGCTCGCGATTGCAGTTTTTAATGCATCTTCTGCATGCGCTGGCAGAGCAAAACAGTATGCTAAAGCTGCGGCTATTAAAAATCGTTTCATAAGAAATATCCTTCGTTGGTAAATTGAATTAAATCGAAACACAATTTGGAATATTTTGCTGCTGTCAGTCAGATTAAATTAATTGAGCCTGGCAGTAGTGGCAAATTGTAAATGCGAAATTTATAAGGGCGTTGAAATCCTTATAACCGGGTAGCGCGTTCAGACATTCGCAGCTTGATCCAGCAGAGTAAATTCGTTCGTGCCTTGCAAGGTAACTTAACGCAAATTTGTGTACTATCTCAACATTTAAATTATCAGCTTTAGAGATTTAGCGACATTCAGCTGCTATTCATGCCTTTCGATCTATTTATGGGTCATTAAATTTCCAGTTGCACGAATTCATTCAACCGGAGAATTTAATGAGATCTGTGGTACTTGCTATTAAAATTGTTTTTAGTATTGGTAACACAGAGGAGCATCCGGTAACTGTCCGATGCGAATAGATAGGTCCCTGCTATTTTTTGAGTAAATAAAATGCGCAAATTACTTGTTCTCGTTTCCTTTGTATTTGCAATGAATGCGAGTGCCGCTGATGTTAGTATCAGTATTGGTTCACCGAACTTACGCATCGGTGTAGATGTACGGGAGTATCCGGATCTGGTACCTATCCGCGGATACCCCGTGTATTACGCGCCTCATATGGATTCCAATTATTTTTTCTATGATGGCCTCTACTGGGTGTATCAGAACGACTCATGGTACGCCAGCTCCTGGTTCAATGGTCCCTGGAGTTATGTTGACCCCTATGTAGTGCCCGTATATGTGTTGCGTGTGCCTGTACGTTATTACCGCCGCCCACCTACTTATTTTCATGGTTGGGAGAGGGACTCGGCGCCTCACTGGCATGATCATTGGGGACCGGATTGGCATCACCGCCGTCACGATTGGGATCGGTGGGATCGTCGAAATGCGCCAAAGCCTCCGCCTTTGCCAACCTATCAGCGCCGTTATGTAGGTGACCGTTATCCTGACTCTGACCGCCAGCGAGAATTGCAGCAGCGAAATTATCATTACCAACCGCGTAATCCGGTAGTAGCCGACCATTACCGTAATGAACATCATAACGACCAGTGGCGGGATAGGGATCAGCGCGGCGATGATCGTCGTCAGCAGCGGGAACGTGAACAACAGCAGAGGCGTGAAGATAATCAGCGTCAGGAAGATCGTCGCCATCAACAGCAACGCGACCAAGACAATAGAGAAAGGGAACAAAGACAGCGTGAGCAGGATCAACGCCGTCAGGAGTCTCGCCGGCAAGAGCAACAACAGAATGAACAACATCAGCAGCGGGTAAGACAACAAGCAGATCAAGCTAATCAGCGTCGTCAACAGGAAGATCAACGCCGCCAGGACGAACAACGACATAGACAGGATGACCAGCGCCATCAAGAGGACCAACGGCGTCAGCAGGCAGATCAACGTCGTCAACAGGAGGGTCAACGTCGCCAGCAAGACGATCAGCGTCGTCAGGAAGATCAAAGACGTCAGCAAGATGATCAGCGTCGCCAAGAAGATCAACACCGCCAGCAAGAGGACCAGCGTCGTCAGGAAGATCAACGCCGCCAGCAAGATGACCAGCGTCGTCAGGAAGATCAAAGACGTCAGCAGGATGATCAGCGTCGCCAGGAAGATCAACGACGTCAACAGGCTGATCAGCAACAAAACGAACAGCGTCAGTCTCGTCAGCGTGACGACCAGCAACGTCAAGATGGTGATGGCAAAGATAGGTCGCGAGATCGAGAAGGACAGCGTCGGGAAAGGTCTGATAACCAGCGATAGAGCCGTCTAATTTTCTATTCGTAGATGTGTATTAAGAAAATAGGCATGGAGTAATTGCAGCATTTTTGAAAACATTTTCTGTCGTTAAGCCAGATAACATCTACTAACTACCAATAAGAAAGCCAGCAGTGTGATGCTGGCTTTTTTATTGGATTAACATGCGGAGCAAAGAATTTAGCTGTTATAGCCCCTGTTTTGCCGCTAATTCTTCCTCAATAAAATTCAATGCTTCATCAATCAACAACAACATTGAATGTTTGGCCCGCTCAGGATTGCGATTTTTAATCGCGTTAAAAACTTTAGCATGGTCTTCAACTATGCCCTCATGATTGCCCTTCATAGGGCTGGTATGACTGATGCTTACGCGCAGAGCAGTGTGAATAAAATCGCGCAAGCGTATGTAAAAACGGTTATTGCTCGCGAACAAAATACTAACGTGGAAGGCTATATCTGCTTCTAAATCTTCTTCGCTATTATCTTCAGCATTTTTCATGCGTTCCAAAGCGTTTTCTATGGCATCAATTTGCTCATTAGTTGCATAACGGGCGGCTAGGGCTGCCGCTTCGGGTTCAATGGCAATGCGCATTTGCAAAAATTCTTTAAGTACTTTCATTGAGGGTCTGCTTTCTAATGACCAGCTCAATAAATCTGGATCGAAAATATTCCACTCTTGTTCTGGTTGAACACGAATTCCCTGGCGCGGTTTACTTGATATCAGACCTTTAGCGGAAAGCATCTTTACTGCTTCACGCACTGCACTTCGGCTAACCCCGAATTTGTCACAAAGCTCAGCTTCCGTAGGCAAACCATTAAGATTATATTCGCCGCATATAATAGATTTCCCAAGTTCTTGAACCATGCGATGAGACAAATTGAAGTTGCGGTCAAGTAATGCCATTTGTTGCAATCCAGTGTGAAAAATAAATTGGCTGAAGATTAACGATTTATTATCGAGAATACAATCTGAGTAAATCAGTGCGCCAAGCCTAAAAAAGGAATATGCCGCGCCAATCACTTCGGCTTCCACTGAATTCTGCTATCGATATTGCACCAATTATCATGCAATATGGTTACCGGTTTTTTTGATCAGATTAATATAAAGATGTAAGGTTTGGATTGTGATTTAAGCGTGCCCTGTTGTGCAGCACGTATTTACTACAATCAGCTTGCCTTGATTTGGGCAGGCTCTGTTGAAACGAGGTAATTTATATTTGGGTTAGGAGTTTTGTGTGGATATTGTAATACAATATAAAGCTGGACCACTATTAACAATACTTTTCACCGTTGTTTTTGCCCTTTTAATGGGAATGCTATCGATGAGTTATGTTTTGTAGCGCAAGTGCTTATCCAAATCATAAAACTATAGAGTGAGTTAAGATTTACAGCGGGCGTGAAGGATGTCATTGGTTAAAAAGGTTTTTCATCTAATCCGGTAAAAGCCGAGTATAAATATGATTGACCGTACTATCCAAAAAGAGTCGAAATTTATCCCTGCTAATTGTCGTGATAATGTTTTCCGTGGACCATGCTAGAGCGCTGTTTACACTAAAAATTCAAATAACTTTTTACAGCGTTTATTAATAAAAACAGAGAAAAATAATTTGAGCATGCGCTGTTTTTTTGACGAGATAGATTGACTTTATCTCACCTTAGTGAATAATATTATCATACAAAATAAGGCGTCCCGAAGGGCGCTGTAATAATTATGGTGAACTGATGACCTCTTATGCTTTAGGCCTTGATTACGGCACAGATTCTGTTCGTGCCCTCTTGGTTGACGCCCTTACCGGCAATGAAGTGGCAAATAATGTTGTGTATTACCCCCGTTGGAAAAAAGGCTTGTATTCAGTACCAGCGAAGGACCAATTCCGTCAACATCCATTGGATTATCTCGAAAGTCTCGAACAAGTTGTTCAAGGGTTGTGGAGTAAAGCACCTGCTGACGCCGCCGCGAAGGTAGTGGGAATTGCGTTTGATACTACTGGTTCAACACCTGTCGCCGTAGATAGTCAGGGCATGGCTTTAGCGCTTAAACCTGAATTCGCTGAAAATCCGAATGCAATGTTTGTTCTGTGGAAGGATCATACGGCAATTAAGGAGGCGCAAGAGATAACCTCTGCGGCCAAGGCCGCGCGTGAAAATTATCTGAAATATGAGGGTGGAATTTATTCTTCAGAATGGTTCTGGGCTAAAACCTTACATGTTTTGAGGGAAGACGCTTCGGTAGCAAAGGCAGCTTACCTTTGGGTTGAGCATTGTGACTGGATGTCCGCGGTTATTACAGGTACGACTCATCCCAGCAAATTGCGTATGGGCCGTTGTGCCACTGGCCACAAACTGATGTGGCACGAGAGCTGGGGCGGTTATCCACCTAACGAATTTTTTGCTGGAATTGATCCATTGCTTGATGGTCTTCGCGATCGTCTTCCAGCTGAGACATTTACTTCCGACCAAACCTGCGGCTTATTAACGTCGGAGTGGGCTGCATTATTAGGTTTGCCGTTGGGTACGCCCGTAAGCTTTAGCGCCTTCGACTGTCATATGGGTGCTGTTGCAGCTAATGTTAAACCAGGTGTTTTGACCAAAATCATGGGAACCTCAACCTGCGACATAACTGTTGCGAGTTATGAGGATATAGGCAGTAAATGTATTCGTGGTATTTGCGGTCAGGTCGATGGCTCGGTAACTCCGGGCTTCGTTGGTCTTGAAGCTGGGCAATCTGCCTTTGGTGACCTTTATGCCTGGTTCCGTAATCTGATTAATTGGCCAGTGGCAAATCTGCTGAATTCGTCAACACTATTGGATGAAGCAACCAAAGCCAAGCTTGCTGAAGAAATTGAAGAGAAAACTATTGTTGCTTTAAGTGCTGCTGCCAGCAAATTAGCCATTGGCGAAACCGGCATTACAGCCTTGGATTGGGTGAACGGTCGTCGCACACCAGATGCGGACCAGTCGGTTGCCATGGTTATTGCGGGTTTAAAAATGGGCAGTCAGGCTCCGCAAATTTTCAGGAGTTTGGTTGAAGCTACTGCATACGGTGCTCGCGCGATTATCGAACGCTTTAAAGACGAAGGTGTTGCTATCACGTCTGTGGTAGCCATTGGTGGAATTTCTAAAAAATCTGATTTCGTTATGCAAACGTGTGCCGATGTGTGGAATTGCCCCATCGAAGTTTTGGAAAGTGAGCAAAGCTGTGCTCTCGGCGCTGCAATTTTTGCAGCGGTTGTAGGTGGTGTTTATTCTGACGTAGCAAGCGCGCAGAAAGTTATGGCGTCCACCGTGTGCAAAACTTATAAACCTAATGCGCAATCCGCAGCGGCCTATGAAGGATTGTATCAACAATACCTAAAACTTGCCGCGTTCGAAAACGCCGGCGGCGTTGGGGGTGCGCATTAATGAGCTACATCGAATTAAAGCGTGAAGTTTATGAAGCCAACATGGAATTACAACGCCGCAACTTGGTAGTGTATACATGGGGGAATGTATCGCAAATTGATCGCGCGAAAAGTGTAATTGCTATTAAGCCGAGTGGTGTTGCCTACGAAAAATTAACACCGGATGATATTGTTATCGTGGATTTGGAAAACACTATTATTGAAGGGAAAATGCGTCCTTCATCGGATACCAAGACCCACACGCATCTCTACAGGCATTTTGAAAATATCGGCGGTGTAACTCACACACACTCAACTTACGCAACGGCTTGGGCGCAAACACAGCAGGCAATTCCGTGTTACGGGACAACCCATGCAGATTATGCTTACGGAGAAATTCCATGCACGGCGGTCATGAGCGATGCGCAAATTGAACGCGATTACGAAGAAGAAACCGGTGTGCAAATTACAGATTGTTTCAAATCGCGTGATCCAAAAGAGGTACCTATGGTGATTGTTGCTGGACACGCTCCCTTTACGTGGGGTAAGAATGGAGCTGACGCTGTATATCACGCGGTTATCCTTGAAGAAATTGCGCGCATGGCTTACCTGACTAAAACATTACAACAAAACACTCCGGCATTGAAGCAAGTCATTATTGATAAACACTATTTACGTAAGCACGGTAAGAATGCCTATTACGGGCAGAAATAAATTAGCCGCTATGAAGTAGCAGGTTATTTTGTACTATATTGATTAAGAGTTTTTTTAGAGGAAATCTACATGAAAATCTACGGCGACAAAGAAGTTTGGCTGGTTACAGGTTCGCAACATTTGTATGGCCCGGGCGTACTCAAACAAGTCGCTGAAAATAGTCAAAAAATTGCATCAGGTTTGACAGAATCTGAAAAAATTTCTATCAAAATTGTTGCACAAGACACTGTTAAAACACCCAGCGAAATATTGGCAGTGTGTCAGGCGGCGAATAGCAACCCAAACTGTGTTGGTTTGATTTTGTGGATGCATACTTTCTCTCCTGCAAAAATGTGGATTGCCGGTTTGCGTGCATTGAGCAAACCTTATATGCATTTGCATACGCAATTCAACGCAGAGCTGCCGTTCGCTGAAATCAATATGAATTTTATGAATCTCAATCAGAGTGCGCACGGTGACCGCGAATTCGGTCATGTGAGCACACGTTTACGTCAAGAACGTAAAGTGGTTGTAGGTCATTGGGCAACTGAATCTGTACAAAAACAAATTGATAGCTGGTGCCGTGTTGCTATGGGTTGGCATGCAAGCCAAACATTAAAAGTAGCGCGCTTCGGCGATAACATGCGTCAAGTTGCAGTGACTGATGGCGATAAAGTTGCAGCGCAAATTACATTTGGTTACGAAGTTCATGCTTACGGTTTAGGTGATCTGCAAAAAGTTGTAGACGCAGTTACCAACGAACAAGTTGATGCGCAAATTGCTATCTACAAAAAAGAATACGATGTATCACCAGCTATTTTTGATGATGAACATCAATTCCAGATGCTAAAAAATGAAGCGCGCCTTGAATTAGGGATGCTGAAGTTTTTAACTGATGGTGGATTTAACGCCTTTACAAATTGTTTTGAAAACCTGACTGGTTTAACCAATCTTCCTGGCTTGGCAACTCAACGTTTAATGGCTGCCGGTTTTGGTTATGGTGGTGAAGGTGATTGGAAAACCGCAGCAATGGTTCATATTTGCAAAGTGATTTCAAAAGGGCGTGAGGGTGGTTCGTCCTTTATGGAAGATTACACTTATCATTTTGGCGACATAGATCAAGTTCTTGGTGCGCACATGTTGGAAGTTTGTCCTTCAATTGCTGCGGCTAAGCCAAAGCTCGAAGTTCATTTGCACACTATTGGTTGCCGTAATGATATTGCGCGTTTGATATTTACAGGTAAAGCCGGTCCCGCATTGTGTATTTCGTTAATTGACATAGGTACGCGCTTCCGTTTAATTGTTAACGAAGTTGATACAGTGACTCCTTCACAAGAATTACCGAAGCTTCCGGTTGCTAAAGCGTTATGGGAGCCTCGCCCCAATCTTGAAATTTCTGCTGCTTCATGGATACAGGCAGGCGGTGCGCACCACAGCGCATACACTCAAGGTGTGACGAGTGATGAAATTGTTGATTACGCTGAAATGGCAGGTATTGAAGCTCTTGTTATTGATGCGAACACTACAGTACGCGCATTTAAAACAGAATTGCGACACAACGCTGCGTACTATCATTTGAAGGATGGCGTGTAATAACTCAAGAAGTTTTAGTAATTGATCAGGAATTATTGATTACATAGTCTTGTTGTGCTCGTGAAGTATCGCTCAATTTGCGAGTGTGAGGATCTTAGTAGTATCTTGAGCTGTATTCTAAGAGGGCAAGAGTAAGACGTGGTACAAAAACGGTGAGAGAACCGAAAAGTAGTAGAAAGCGGCAGAAGTTTTGCCGCTTTTTTAATGCATGTGTGATTTAAATCGAGTACGTGAAAATAAAATGAAAAATTTTAGTCGTGCTGCGTTTGAGAAAAATCTGTAGTTGTTGCTGAAATTATTATTTTAACCACATAAAGTGGGTTCGAAGTTTTTATAGTAGCATTCGTGCGTTCAAGTTTGGTTTATTTGATTCGCATCCCGACTATTAATTAACTGCCACGCTTATGTTTTTTGCGGTATATTCGCCATTCCATTTTTGGTTGAAATAATGTTAGAAAACGTCGCCTAATAAAACCTTTCTTGAGTGTTGATGTCTGTGTAAGAACATTCATCTATCGAAGTTTTATTGAAGTTGCGACTCGCTTTAATTTATGTCCTTTTGTTTCCATGTCACTGGTTTTATTTTTAAATAATAATTGGAGAAAATGATGCATCTAAAAAAATTAACATTAGCGGTATGCGTTGCTATGGGTTGCGCACAAATGGCCTACGCTGAAAGTCCTGCGGCCCCAACCACCACGCAAAAGGCTGCGGCCACTAAAGCTGTTGCGCAATTAAATTTCTCTGAATCATCGTTTGGAAAATTGCCAACCGGTGAGACTACTACTTTGTACACCTTTACCAACGCAAATGGCATAGTTGTTAAAGTGACAAATTATGGTGGAATTATTACTGCTATTAACACCCCTGATAAAAACGGAAAGCTGGGTGATATCGTTTTAGGTTTTGATAATGTTACAGGTTATCTGGAAAATAAATC
>CBHTVU010000167.1:0-9330 GCA_966096785.1 uncultured Gammaproteobacteria bacterium
GCTTTAAGAATGTTTTCCAGATCCTGATCGGTCACGAAAGGAATGATAGGCGCAACGCTAACAGACACCGGAATTCCTGCATTAGCCAAGCGACGAATTGTTTCCAGCCGACGTGTAGGCGATGCTGCTCGAGGTTCGAGCGTGCGGGAGATGGTGTGGTCCAATGTTGTAATAGTGATAGCGGCGACCGCTAGTTGATCCCTTGCCATATCCGACAGTAAATCTATATCACGCTCAATTAAGGAGGATTTAGTAATTAGCCCAACGGGATGCCGACATTCGTGCAGCACTTCCAGCACTTGCCGAGTCAATTGGAGTTTCCGGTCGCAGGGTTGATAGGCGTCCGTATTAACGCCCAAAGCAATACTGTCGGGCATATAAGAAGGCGCAGCCAATTCTTGACGAAGCAATTCTGCGGCGTTGATTTTGGCAAACAGACGCGTCTCAAAATCCAGTCCGGGAGATAACCCCAAATAAGCATGGGTAGGACGGGCAAAACAATATATACAGCCGTGTTCGCAACCACGATAGGGGTTGAGCGAAACACTGAATGGCAAGTCGGGTGACTGGTTACGAGAAAGAATTGTTTTGGCTATTTCGTGGGTAACATGAGTCGCACCGACTGGTTTTTGCTCCGCATCATCGTCCTGCCACCAACCATCATCAACGACTTCCGAGATCTGGGTTTCGTAACGCCCAGCAATATTACTAACGGCGCCGCGGCCTTTTTGCGACTGCAAAGGTCGGGCAATCCAGGAATCTTCATCAGGATGTTCGTCAGGCTGATTTTCGGGAGTGGACATAAAAACACCAAAATACTGTTTATGCGTACAGTATTTTGGTGTTTTTATAGAGTTAAATCAAGTAGCAAGATAATTCTTTTCGTTGCAGGCTTATCTTAAAGATCGCGCTCGCCCACTATGGTGAAAACCAGATGAGACTTATCAAGATGGGGGAATGATTCACCACCGCTATTTTGATAACCCTCTTTTGCTGAACTACTAAAAGCTTGTGAAGTGCTATAAATATCCGATGTTTCATCCCTAAATGAGGAAAACGAATTAATTGAAGCCCCTGACTCATGCGAAGCAGAGGAGCGACGATGATAATCTCTATCCAGGGGGCTAATAATGGGTACTCGTTGTTGATGAATTTTCATAACAAACTCCAAGGGATAAGTATGAATTTACATTGTCAGTCTTCGCTGCCACGACGTTGCTCATGACTTTTATGACCGGACTCGACAGAACGGCCAGGATCTTTTTTAAGATTCCCGCTTATAGCACCACTACCCTTTTTACCCGCTTCAGAAACACGCTCAGATTGTTCTGCAAAATTCTTGTCACTTTTTTTACTAGTCATATTTCAATCCTCATGTGATTAAAACAACAGTGTTAAAAGTTGACTTCAGACACATTAAAAAATTCAGTTAAATTTTAATTAATTAGCATCCTCCTTATACTCCATAAAAAAAAGATTCTTAAGATTCTTAAGCGACTAATAAAAATAAATTTATTTGCGAATTTATACGACATTATTTTTGGGAACTTTTACAAAAAGTATTCCTCACATCTATGCCCTCCACCTTTAAGAGCGAGTTCTTGTGCGGTTCCGTACAGAGAGATAGTAAAATTTTTTTTAAATTGCAGTTGAAGTTGCTAAAAAAATTTAACTTTTCATTCAAGAGGTAAAGATTATGAATTATGACAATCGCGATACCTATGGTATGTATAAAAAAGATCATCACACAGGTCCTGGACCACGCCTCATGGGTGCAGACACTTTAAATGGTAATGATGTTTATAATACTGCTGATGAAGACCTCGGTGATATTAAAGAAATTATGCTAGATGTCGCTGCAGGAAAAGTCGCTTATGCAGTTCTCTCTTATGGTGGCGTCCTTGGTTTGGGTGAAAAATTATTTGCAGTGCCCTGGAAAGCATTAAAACTGGATACCGTAAATAAACGCTTTATTTTGGACGTCAGCAAAGAACGCCTTGAAAATGCTCCGGGTTTTGATAAAGATGATTGGCCTGACATGACTGATCGTAACTGGGCAGACAGTATTCATAATTTTTATGACAATGATGCTTACAATAAACGTCAGCATTGATTGACCTGATGTTTAAAGCCGCATTTTGAATGCGGCTTTTCTCTTTCCATAATCCACTATTTTCACTGCATTTCCTGCCACGATTCCTCCCCTCTCGCAAACTGTATCCATAACCAGTATACTGTGGTTTTATGTATTTTTACACTCAATACCATGACACAGGCACCTACCCTAAATATCGCCCCTGATTATTACCTCACTAATTTTAAATTTTTAGTGGCATGGGTAGCGGAACGCTATACGGATTTATTAAATGAAGAAGAACGAAAATTTGTAGAAACATTTCAGCAGTTAGACTACACCAGCCAATGCTTGTTTGTTCGCTTATCCAGCCGTAAAGGTGATTTATTTCGCTCTGAAAAATTAAATTATGCCGAAATAAATTCTTTAGAAGATGCCGCACAAGGTTTAATTGACGCAAGCTTTGTAAAAACTGATGCATTATTAAGTCTTGCGGAAATTTCTAGTCTATTGACTAAAATTGAAATGCTGGATCTATTCTGGAGTGAATTGCAGGGTTTCAAAAATGAGCGAAAGGAAGTGCTTATAGAATTATTGGCTCGGCAATATCCCTCTCCCAGAAATTGGCACTGCTGGACTGAACATAAGTTTGGTCATGTTTATTGTTTGCAAACAGGCCATATCATCAGTAATTTTATGTTGCTATTTTTTGGTAATGCTCATCAGGATCTTACTGAATTTGTACTGCAAGACCTCGGTTTGTTTCGTTATGAAAATTATGTCATCCACCAACATAATCGGATTTTCAAAAGCCGCGCTGAACTGGAAGAGTATCAGGAACTTTTATTATTGCGCGAACAATTCTCCGAAGTTACAACCTTGGAAGATTTAATCGCTATCACTGAAAATTTAAGCGAAGTAGCCAAAAGCAAGGCCATGGAGGCTCGATATGCACGTTTTTACAATCAGCTCGCCTACGAATTCGAACGCTTTGGGCAATATGATATTGCTTACAGCCTGTATCAAAAGAGCCATTTACCACCTGCTCGTGAGCGGCGAATCCGTTTGTTAGAAAAGCAAGGAAATCACAGCTCTGCATGGGAACTATTAAATGAATTAATAAACAATCCCCATTGTGAACATGAAATGCAAGTTGGCGAGCGAATAGCTGCTCGCTTGTCTAAAAAAATAGGCGTATCGCATACCAAAAAAGCGTCGTTTTTAACACCTGCATTGCAACTCAAATTACCCCGAGTAGTTAATGAAGCAGGTGACTATTTAAATGTCGAAGAAATAGCACGGTTGCATTTTGATATAGAATCAGCGCCATGCTTTTATGTTGAGAATCAATTAATAACCGGATTATTTGGCTTATGGTTATGGCCCGAAATTTTTCGCAATGTGGACGGTGCTTTTGCAAACCCTTTTCAATCAGCACCGCTGGACATGTATGAGGCTAGCTTTATAAGTCAGCGCCCACAAATTAACGAGTTATGGAATTTGTTTAATGATAACTCCCACCAACAGCATATACGCCAATATTGGCAAGAAAAAAATGGCATTGAAAATCATTTCGTCAATTGGCGTTATCTGGATGAAACCCTTCTTGAATATGCGCTCAACTGTATTCCCGCACAAGATCTAAAACTTATTTTCGAACGCTTGCTATTTGACATTAAAAGTAACCGAAGCGGTTTACCCGATTTAATTCAATTCTTCCCAGAGACTAATCGTTATCGCATGCTGGAAATCAAGGGGCCGGGTGATCGCGTCCAGGACAACCAACAGCGCTGGCTGGAATTCTTTTTAAAACATAGAATTCCCGCTGAGGTTATTTATGTTAGTTGGCAATAAATCACCTGTTGTTGCGGTAAAAACGCTTGTCAATTTTGTGGCAAAGTCCGGAAGCCTTGACCGAAAATTTACACCATCCCCCAGTGGGGTTGAAGGAATTGAAGGACACAAACAGGTCACGTCAAACAGGCCAGAAGGTTACCAAACTGAACTTGCTCTTAGTATTGAATACCAAGGTACTGTCTTCAAGGGTCGCGCCGATGGTTATTCGCCTCGCACCCATTGCATTGAAGAAATAAAAACATTTTACGGCGATGTAGATTTAATTCCCGATAATCACCGCGAGCTACATTGGGCGCAAGCAAAATGTTACGGATGGATGCTTTGCACACAAACACAATGCGAATCCATCAATGTCGCGCTTATTTATTTTAATTTGGGAACCCAAAAAGAATACAGGTTTGAGCAATCCTGGTCTGCGGCGGAGCTGAAAGACTATTGCGAAGCTCTGGCAAAAAAATATTGCCAATGGCAAGCCAGAATTTTGGAAAGATTAACCCGACTTGATACTTGGATTGAGCAGCTAGAATTTCCATATAAAAGTATGCACAGCTCTCAGCGTATTATGGCTGAAGCCGTTTATAAAGCGGCGGCAACAGGCCGGGTGTTGTTAGCTGAGGCCCCCACAGGTACAGGTAAAACATTGGCTGGTTTATTTCCTGCTATAAAATCCATGTCGCGCACGCCCGTCAATAAAATTTTTTACCTCACGGCGAAAACAACGGGCAAACAATTGGCCCTTGAAAATATTCGACTTATAGCAACAGATAAAACACCCCTGCGTACATTGGAATTAACCGCACAGGAAAAAGCGTGCCTGGAGCCTGACAAATTATGCCAGGGTAATTCCTGTGTGTATGCCTTTGATTTTTACACCAAGCTTCAACTTGCACGTGAAGCAGCTTATGACGAAGCTGTACTGGACAAACAAAAACTCAAGGAACTTGCGCTGCAATTTGAGATATGCCCTTTTTATCTTGCAATGGAAATGAGCAAGTGGGCTGATATTGTAGTTGCAGATGTAAATTATTATTTTGATGGAACACCCTTGTTGTTGGGATTGACCCTGGAATTCAACTGGAAACCTTATTTGTTAGTAGATGAAAGCCACAATTTAATTGATCGTGGCCGACAGATGTATTCTGCTGAATTAAGCTTTGCTGATGTGCTTAAGGCAAAGAAAGCTTCTCCAACCACTATTAAAAAATCCTTAACACGCATCAACAAACAATGGATTGAATTGAGTAAAAATTTACCCGACCAAGACTTTACGATAGTACCTCTATTACCTGAAAAATTCACTCTGGCGCTAGTAGAGTTCACCAATGACTACATAGCTTTTTTGCAGAAAAATCCTGAGCATTCTGTGCAACACACCAGTGCCCAGGAATTCTTTTTTGCTGCGCTTAATTATCAGAAAGTGATAGAAACCCTGGATGAAGATTTTTGTATTGATCTGCAAAACCCGGGAACACCAACAGAAATTCTTACCCTAAGAAATCTGATACCGGCTCATCTTTTGGCCCAACGTTTTGCTTTGGCTCATTGTGTTTGTTTTTTTTCCGCCACCTTGCACCCCACCCATTATTACCACAGCTTGCTTGGCTTACCCGATGATGCAGTCCATATCAAAGTACCCTCACCTTTTGCCAGCGAACAACTTACCGTAAACATTGCTGGCGATTTGTCCACTCGATTTAAAGATCGCGAAGCAGCAATTGATCCTATCTGTAGCATTATTCGCAAACAAATTCTCGCGGAGCGAGGCAATGCCATTGTCTTTTTTTCGAGTTATGATTTTTTGCAAAAAGCAGAAGAACAATTACGTAAAACATTTATGGGTGATGACGTAAAACTTCTCGTTCAATCGCGGCGAATGAATGAAATTGATCGACAGGAATTTATCCAGAAATTTAGTACACACAATAATCTTTTAGGCTTGGCCGTGCTGGGCGGTGCTTTCAGTGAAGGTATAGACCTCTCTGGCGACGCGCTCAAAGGTGTATTTATTGCGACCCTCGGTCTGCCGCAGGTCAACCCTATTACCGAGCATTTGAACCAGGTTATGCAAACCAAATTTCAACGGGGCTATGAATTCACCTATGTTTACCCCGGTATACAAAAAGTCATCCAGGCAGCTGGGCGTGTTATTCGTACCACAACCGATAGGGGCTATCTCTGGCTGTTGGATGAGCGCTTCCAAAAGAAGGATATTAAAAAGCTACTACCGGATTGGTGGGATATTCGCATCCTGAAACAGCACCAACTTTACTAGTAAAGAGTGTGGTTATCCCAAAAGATCAGATCAACCATAACGGCATGGTTGTAAATATTCTAAGCCTGCCTTGACGCCTTTTAGCTTGGTTCGATTATACTGTATTTACATACAGTATTTGATTGATTGCCATGAACCCCACGGAACCCCCTGACATTAACCTGGAGCAATTGCTTAATCGTCCCGACATATGGCGTGGGGATTCCCGAACGTTTGTGCCGCGAGTCAGTGTAGACAGTGGCTTCCCAGCGCTGAATGAAGCACTTTTGAACAAAGGCTGGCCAACACAAACCTTGATTGAAATCTGCCAAAAGGGTTTGGCGCAACAGGAATGGCTTTTATTTTCCGGCGTTCTCACCAAAACCACGGCCTACATTGTTTTACTCAACCCTCCTGCCATGCCTTTTTGCCAGGCGCTTATCCAGGCAGGTGTAGATCTGGACCGGATTATTGTCGTAGAAGTTAGCAACAAAGCTGATTTTTTAGCGAGTTTTGTCGAGCTGGCGCGAACCGAATCTTGCGAGCTATTGCTGGCATGGCAGCCGCAGCAATTATTAAGTTATACAGAGTTACGCAAATGCCTTTTGGCAACCAATGAGAGCAGCGGGCTCTGTGTTCTTTTTCGCCCTGAACATGCCCACCATGAAACCTCACCAGCAAGTTTGCGGCTGTTCATAGAAATAGCATCAGTAGAATTACGCCTCAGCATTTTTAAACAAAAAGGCGTGTTGCAATCATCGAGAACTATAACCCTGCCGCTTCCAAAAGCCTGGAAGGGTTTCTTACCCTATCATCTACTGGATCAAAGCCTGCTCGGCCATTCATCACCTGCCAAACGTAAATCAGGGTCTGTCATTCCCTTGAAGCGAGGCAAGCGATGAAGACTTATTCAGCCAAATCTCGCAGTTCTATCCTTGATCGCCCCGGAGCTCGGCTCTGGTTAGCCTTGCGCTTTAATCACCTCTCGCTTCAAGCACTCTCATTGGAAAATATAGCGGATAAACCTGTTGTCATTACTGAACAGCAACGAGTCATTTATAGGAATGAATTAGCTCGTTCGGCAGGGGTGCGCTATGGAGTGGATGTCACTACAGCGAAATTGTTAAGTAACTGCGAATCTTATGAACGAGATCCCGAAAAAGAAATAAACGTGCTTGATGAAATATCAGCACAGCTTTATCAGTTTACGCCTTACATTGAAACCTATGCATGCCCTTACCTTCCCCACTCAGGATTGTTATTGGAAATATCTTCCTGCCTACAATTATTTTCGGGCCCAAAAGCACTGCTTTCACGTATTACTGAATATTTAGCAACGACGAATTATCTTTATGAAATTGGTTTTGCGCACACGTCTAAAGGTGCATGGCTATTATCATTTCAACCTGTTGAAATGCAGGGCGATGAAACCCGAGAACTATTTTGCGAACGCCTGAAAAAACTACCTATCCAACTTTTGCACGATTTTCCACATCAAATAGATGCACTGGAAAAAACGGGCTTCAGTACCCTGGAAGACATTACCCGACAAATTGATGCACAAAAAATCACAAGCATCAAAAAGCGTTTTGGTGCAGCTTTCGCGCAAGCCATTTGCAATATCTTTTCCATAGAGCAGGATCTTCAACAACACACATTATTCGAAAAGCCTTTGACAGTTTATAAACCCGAAGAATTTTTCTCTGAAAACATACAATTTGATTATCCTATTAACCAAAGCGAACAACTGCATTACCCTATTGAACATTTATTGCAAAACCTGAGTCACTATTTACGCAAACGACAACAGGCCTGCCAGCATATTGAATGGAAACTTTCTGATATTTACCACAACAGTTTTTTATTAAAGGTGCATAGCGATAGTGCTGAAAGCCATTGGGAATTGCTTTACGATTTAACCCTGATTCAATTGGATAATCGCGAGCTTCCTTTTGAGGTTGATTCACTCACACTCAATTGTCGCGATGCCCGTCTCGTTCAAAACAAAAGCCAATCGCTTTCTTTTAATCAACATCGTCAATCTCGTGCTGGCATACACAGCTTCACTATTACCATGGCCAAATTAAAAGCTCGCCTGGGTGATGCCGCTATTTTTAAACTGAGTTACAAGGATGCACTACTCCCCGAAACAACTCATTCAACCATAGCACTTAACGAAACCTGCAATCAGCAATTGCCCGACATCCATAAAAAAGCTTTGCGTCCCCATTGGTTATTTAAAAAGCCGGTATTGATTGAAGAGCGTCAACATAGTTTGTATTGGCGAGGGAAATTAACACTGCTTGCCGGACCAGAGCGCATACGAAGTACCTGGTGGGAAAAGCCAAACGCACGGGATTATTTTATTGCCCAACGTCATGACAATGCCAGACTCTGGATATTTTTGGATCTGCACAAAAAAACCTGGCATGTGCATGGAGTCTTCTCATAATCATGCGCTACGCTCACTTGAATACGACTACCAATTTTACGTTTCTAACGGGTGCATCCCATCCACCGGAATATATTTATCGTGCAGCGGAGCTTGAGTACGATGCACTTGCCATCACAGATGAGTGCTCACTGGCAGGTATAGTCAAAGCTTTTATGGCCGCAGAAGAACTTAATTTTAAATTAATCGTAGGCAGTCGTTTTACATTAAGCAACGGCATGCAAATTATTGCGATTGCACCCACTCGAACAGCCTACGCGGAATTGTCCGGTTTTATTACTTTGGCGCGCCGTCGCGCCAATAAAGGTTCTTATGAAGCGCATTTTGAAGATTTACGCTTCAGGCTTCAAACCTGTTTGATTATTTGGATTGGTCAAACCGGAACTGACATTGTCAATCCGGAAACTATCATTCACCAACTTTATAATGCGTTTAAGCAGCGGTTATGGATAGGTATTAATCATCGACTGCATAGTGGTGAGCAGGAAGAATTTGAACGATGGCTAATGCTGAGTCGACTTAAAAATATTCCGCTGGTTGCCTGCGGCGAAGCCTTAATGCATGAAAAAAATCGCAAGCCTTTACAAGACGTTGTATCGGCAATTCGCGAAAATAAAACCTTATCTGAAATGGGAACGCAACTTCACCTTAATGGTGAAGCTTATTTAAAATCATTTAATCAGTTACAAAAACTCT
>CBHTVU010000168.1:0-9223 GCA_966096785.1 uncultured Gammaproteobacteria bacterium
AACGTCCCAATGCCAGGATTGAATAGTTTTGGTGATGTAAGCACGATTAGTTTCATTGTCGTCAATAACAAGCAATCCTAATGGACCCAACAATTTTCGGGGTCGCGCCGCTTCTTCATCATTGCTGACCACAGCAAATGGCAGGCTCACTGAAAACTCACTGCCTCGACCGTACTCACTGTGCGTATTGATAGTGCCACCCATAAGTTCAGCGAGGTGGCGCGATATAGTTAACCCCAAACCCGTTCCACCAAATTTTCGTGTCATGGATGAATCAGCTTGGGTAAAAGGAGAAAACAAACGATCTTGTTGTACTTGCGTCATACCGATGCCGGTGTCGCGCACGCAAAAAACTAATTTCACCCTACCTGCTGATTGCGCTGCACATGTTACAAATAGGGATACTTCGCCCTGCTCGGTAAATTTAATGGCGTTGCCAACCAAATTAACCAATATTTGCTGCAAACGTTGGGAATCGCCTACAAATACTTTTGGAACATCCAGCTCAACGCCAATTGCCAACTCCAAATCTTTGTCGCCAGCGTTGATGCTCATTATGCTGGCGAGAGAATGCATAACATCGCTCAACCGAAATTCTGTAAGCGATAACTCCATGCGCCCTGCTTCTATTTTAGAAAAATCGAGTACATCATTTAAAATACCGAGCAGGGATTTTCCTGAAGACGTTATCATCTCCAAATATTTTTTTTGGTCGTTTGATAACTGCGTGCGTGTTAATAGTTCCGCCATACCCAAGACCGCATTGAGCGGTGTACGTATTTCGTGGCTCATATTGGCCACAAATTCACTCTTTGCCTGATTCGCTAATTCCGCTTGCTCTACCGCCTTTCGCAATTCGGTTTCCGAACGTTTGCGTTCGGTAATATCGCGAACTATACCAATGAATAAATGCTTACCTTCAATTTCGATGGCGTTGATGGCGAGCTCTAAATAAAAAACATGACCTTTTTTGTGTACACCGGGTAACTCAACATTTCGCTTACCCACTACCCTGGGTTCACCACCCGACAGATAACGTTTCATACCCGCATCGTGCGCAGCTTGCATTTCTGCGGGCATCAACATTTTAATATTTTTACCCACAACCTCTTCAGTGCTGTAACCGAAAATGATTGACGCCGCGTGATTGAAGGACTCAATAACGCCCTGCTCATCCAGGGTGATAATCCCCTCCCCAACATTATTCATAATGGTGTGTATACGCAGCTCTTTATCGCGAGCTTCACGCTCTGAGCGCAGCAACTTGGAGGCAAGCGGAATGATTTGCGTGCGTAAAAGAAGCGCACCAGCCACTGCTAAAAAGAACAATAATGGAATACTCCATCTGAATTGTTCACGAATCGGCGCGAGTAATTCCTCGGTGTCTTTTTTTATGACTAAGCCTAATCCTGTATCTGTAAGTGGACCATAAGCAGCCACAACATTTACATCGCGATAATCCAAACCTTTAAATACGCCTGACTTACCGCTAACGGCGAAACTCATCGCGGTCGCATTACCATTAGCGCTCAGCAAAGCACTTTCATAGACGTGAGGGTGATTCGAATCGGGGAAGCACAACAAGTGTTGCGAATGCGGTATACACATGCGTATTTCGCTGGTGTCACCGGAATCAAGCGTTGGCGCTATGTGATCAAGATGCTCCACAATCACAAGCGCTCCAACAACAACATTTTTATCCCGTATGGGCATTTCACCTCTCAAATAAAATCCATTTGACCACAGCAAAATTGCTGAAGCATCAGCATCCAGCTTCACTTCAAGATCCGGGTGATTTGCAAATGAGCCCATGCTTATGAGCTCACGTCCTGCGCTGTCATAAACGCTAATACCAGCAGTGCCCGTGATTAAAACGCTTTGACCTATGAGATCCAGTTCCTCACGCATGAGATGATCATTTGGATTAGCCCCCAATTCACGAGCCAACCGAATCAAACTAGGGCGAACTGAAATTCCTTTCAATTTTTCCCTGGCTTGGTCAACTTCAATATGAAAAAGTGTCGTTTGATTTTTTACCGCCGAACCGAGGTTTTGGCTCAGCACTCGTTCAAAGGTCGACTGCTGTGCTGCAAAACCGGAAATTCCGGCGGTGAGTGCAACTATGACTAAAAGTGCAGTTCCCACGAAGGCAATTTTGTCGCCGTCGGTAAAATATTTATGTGAACAATACCACTCAGATTCGAGCCAGGTGGCCCAAAGCCCTAAGGCAACAACGACAATACCTATTGCAGTTGTTGCCGCCATGCGGGTTGCTTTGAATCCATACAGCAAATCCAATTGCAACAAATAACCAACGATGCCGGTAAGCCCAATAAACAGTACGCAAAACGTTGCGAGCTGAATAACAAATCCTTTTATTTTGCTATTTACATCTCGCGACAAGACTAAAATCGCACCAGCGGTAAAAAAGCTAATACCGGAATTTAATGCCATGCGTCCAGGATGAGGATTACCGTCTTTAAGCCACGTGTGAAACCTGGGCCAGTCGACACCCAAATCCTTAACTAGCAGGTTTTCGATAATCGTAATAAATGTAAGCCCCATAACCAGCCAACCAAAAAATGGAGGCAAGATCCTGGCGTATCGAGAGGTGACTGAAGGAACAAGAAGCGCGGAACCGAGAAGGGTAAAGCACAGAGCAGAATTGAAAACGATCGCCACAAAATCCGGCTTTATTTGCACCAAAACAGTGTTATGTGTATGCCAACCATAAATAACAATTAATCCAAGACCCAAGGCTAATATGCCGGCCACAGATTGAAAGGGTATAATTTTTTTCATTAATACCTGGCCAGTACAAATGCATCCAGAAAATGGAAGATGGAATTTATATACGCAGGGGCATCGTCTATTTACATTATCTACAACCACTAAACCAGAATAGACGAAATAGCGCACTTTGCCATTTGGCCAGAGCGCGTAATAAGGGATAGGAAATCAAACGGAGGAAATGAAATAAAAGGAGTTTATGCGCAAGCCATAAACTCACCTCAAAGAATGAAAATCGTCTTACAACTTCTTTTTGCGAACAGATCGGGTACGTAAAACTACCGTGGTTAATAATCCCACAAATAACAGGAGAGCCGAGGACGGCTCAGGCACTTCTTTACGACTTATATCAACCGAAAATGTAACATCGCTTAACCAAATGTTCCCGCTGTAAACCGCAAGGAATTCACGGGCTTTACCGTCTCGATCCAAATTAAACTCACACTCGCCAGTATCATAGTTTTCCTTCTCGCAATAGGACTCGTCTTTTATCCAACTTGCTCGTTCTGAAATCACGCCGGGATTGATGTCAAAATAGTTAACCCTTCCATCAAAAATATAAGAATTTAATTGAATGGTTTCCAGGGTTTCATAATTATCAAAATCGTCCACCTCATCTACCATCTTGCTAAAGTCGTAACTGAGTTCAACAAAATTAATGGTGTCGGTGAGGTGATTGTAACCATGTTTGGTTAAATCGAAATCAAACGAACGCCAGGTTAGATCCAGGGTTTTGTTCACAGAAATAACATCGCTGATTACAAAGGCATAAGATTTAAGCGACAATATTCCGAGAACACCAAATAGCAGCGATCGCAAAGCGGCCATAGATACCTCCAAATATGCATAGATAATTCGATTTGGTTCTGAAATATTTTCTTAACAAAATCGTGTTGGCAAAAAGAAACAGAAATTAAAATTTCTGTAGCAGAATTACATAAGCGAAAACGACAAACTGTGCTGCAAAGCACACTGTAAATGCGTGAAAGTTTATTATAAAATTGGGGATGATTTAGGCGGCAGGGTTTCATAACGAATAAAAAGTTCAGGGTCTACCGATAGCTAGGGGCTGAATATAGCTACCAATAAACCCTGAATTTGTGAGGGCTAGTTGCCTAGCCCGAACGCAATTTTAAAACCGAATTAATTAACGGTTTTCTTTCGCGTTACCAATGCCTTTCTGAACTGCGCCTTCAACGCGTTTAGCCGCGCCTTTAGCTTGTTGTTTTTCACTGCCGACGGCTTCACCAACTTTTTGTTGAACTTTACCAGCAGCTTGCTTGATTGAGCCTTTTACTTGGTCTTTATTCATGATGGTCACCTTTGCTAAGTGGTTAATGTCATGAAATGATTAGTACCCGATTCTGTTTGGATAACGCTCTGTATAGATCCAAAGTTCTACACTAGCATTGCTATCCGAATCTTCCGTGCAATAATACATTTCATGGTGCCAATATCTCATCCATCATCGTAAAGGTATGTTCGTTATCTAACGCTACACAACGAAACATTGCCAAATTATTGAATCTACAATTAATGGGTTTCGAGAGTAAACGTAATTAGGAAAAACAGTTTCATCAAACGGCACCGAAATTCGAATTTAATCATAACCTCATAGATCAAATGGATCTCCATATGGAAAAGCGATTTATTACGGCAAATGAACTTTTGCTCGATTCTTTTAAATTAGGTGAGCAGATTTTCCAGCGAGGCTTTCGCCCACATTTTATTGTAGGTGTATGGCGCGGTGGTTCACCGGTAGGTATTGCCGTGCAAGAATATTTGGAGTTCGTGGGTGTGCCTACAGATCACATTGCGATTCGTACGTCTTCTTATTACGGCATCGATCAGCAGAGTAAAGAGATTCGTGTGCATGGCCTGGATTACATTGTTAATAATGTCGAAGCTGACCAGGAATTATTGATTGTGGATGATGTTTTCGATTCAGGCCGATCAATACAAGCCATCATTAATGAAATAAAACGCAAGTCGCGCCGCAACACCCCCAATACGATAAAAGTAGCGTGCCCCTGGTATAAACCAAGTCGTAACGTAACAGATATGGAACCGGATTTTTATATTCATGCCACCGATAGCTGGCTAGTTTTTCCACATGAGTTACGTGGGTTAACACCTGATGAAATTCTGGCGGGAAAAGGTGAGGAAATTGCGAATACAATAGCTCTTTCAAAACAAAAAAATTAATCCCTTGGGTCTGGAATCACTCGTGGTTCACCAGACCGCTAGTAAACAAATTTTTATTTATTTGTAATTTAATCAGTAGTTACTAAAGGACCTTTTTCAATCTTCCAGGGATCATAGGTGCCGAAATTCCACACGTGACCTTCTGGGTCCACGCAAGAATAACCACGTCCGCCGTAGGCTTCATCTCTCGGCTCAATAACGACGCGAGCTCCTGCCGCCACCGCTTTTCGATGATGCTCATCAACATCTGTCACCATGGTGTAAACACTTTGTGAACCTATTCCGCCGCTTTCAAATGGTGACTGAACCAATTTGTGGAATTCATTATTAGTCGCAGAACCCAACATGATCATGCCGTTGTTGTAAACCAACTGTGCATGCGCAACTGCCCCTGTTTCGTCGGGGATAACCAGTTGGACTTTGAAATCAAAAGCTTCGCACAACCATTCAATGGCTGCTTGGCCGTTGTGGTAACGTAAGGTTGGAATAACACAGGAATTTGTTTGAGTCTGGTTCATGTGGCGCACCTCAATTCATAGAAAATTATGATAAGAGTGCAAAAAACGGAGGCGTTGATCTGTACGCTATGAGACAAAAATTAGTGTGTAATAAAAATTTCAAACAACATCCTTGTTATTTATCGAGTCGAAATTATTTCTTTTTAAATACCGCAACCGCACCACCGGAGGGCGCCAATGTTAGCCTTAAAGAATCACGACTGGATTGAGTCACTTCAGTTTTTTCTAAAGTAGAAATGGTTTTTCCATCCTGCCAAATAGTTGCGGCATAATTTCCTTTGCTTAAAAAATTGAGCGGTACTGTAATTGTGCGCCCCGCTTCGTTGGTCATTGCACCTAAGTACCAATCGTTTCCTTTGCGACGAGCAGAGACAATAAATTCGCCAATATCGCCCTGTAAAATACGCGTCTCGTCCCACACCGTCGGCACATCTTTTATAAATTCCAATCCATCTTCCCAATCGCTTTTGGGTTTGGGCCAAGGGCCTTCAGTTTTCGCGTAGGTAATGGGTGAGTCGGCGAGCATTTGCAAAGGGCTGTCATAGACAACGTACATAGCCACTGCTTGGCCACGTGTTGTTTGCACATAGGGCAAGTTATTACGACGCAGCTTTGGAAAATCTTCTGGTGTTGAATGGCGGAAACCACCCGGGGTGTAATCAATCGGGCCAAGAATCATGCGCGTGAACGGCAAGGTCACATTGTGAGTCGCAGTCGCACGTAAACTCCATTTATTGTATTCAGCACCCAGCACGCCCTCTTGCGTCATAAAATGTGGATAGGTTCTCACCAAACCGTTAGGCGGAAAAGCGCCGTGTAAATCCACCATGATGTGATGTTTTGCAGTCAAGCTTAGAAGCTTGTGATAGTAACCAACCATCTCTTGATCAGAGCGATCCATGAAATCGACTTTGATACCTTTGATGCCCCATTTTTCAAAAGCAGCCAAGGCATCTGCCATTTGCCAATCCAGCTGCTTCCATTGCAGCCATACCCATACACCTACATTTTTACTTTTGGCGTAGCCGATGATCGCTGGTATATCCATTGCAGCAACAGGCTTCAATAAATCAGAACCTACTTTTGCCATCTCTGAGGAGCCGGTATACCAACCTTCATCAATCAGAATGTATTCCAAACCCAAAGTCGCCGCGAAATCGATATAGGATTTGTAGGTATCAGTATTCATACCCGATTTGGTAACCGTGGCGTCTTTACGCAGAACAACCTGACTGCCATTCCACCAATCCCACGCGGTTTTGCCCGGCTTGATCCAACTGGTATCGGTGAGTTCGGTTGGCTCACCCAGAGTTGCAATCAACGAAGATTCCACCAACTTGCCGGGAGTATCACCCACCATAATCACGCGCCAAGATGTATTAAAACCCGCAGCCGGCATAGTGACTCTGGCAGACGCGTAATTGGAACCGTCATTAAGGTTATCAGCGCTATAGGTAAGGCGAATTTCCACACCATTGGTGCCGTCATTAGTCCCCGTGAACCATGCACCGGGATAATCGCGCAAACCAGATTCCGCCAGCGCAAACGTCGTTTGAGCCACGCCGGTTTTACAAACAAGCGGATTGTCATACAGGTTATGCCCGCGAATTACCGAAGACTTGATAGGGTCGAACTCGCCCTCATGCCCGTTAACCATCTTTCCCTGGTTAAAGCCAAAGCAATCATAATTACCGGCAAAGAGAAAACGGGTCATTTCATTTTGGATGGTGAATTTTTCAAGACCTGCCTGATTAGGCAATTGATAACGAATGGCTACACCATCGTCGTAAGCGCGCACCATCAAATTCAAGTTAAGTTTACGTTCGTCTTTCGCCACAAATTTCAAGGTTTGGGTGTTGTAGTGATCAACAACATTTTTTGTTCTACCGAGCAGATTAAAACTGGTATTTACGGTTGAATCTTCCTTGTTCAGGAATTCCATTTCATTATTGCCAAGCGGTCTGTTATTGACGATCAACCCCAAGGCAGATTCGCTAATAACGTCCTTGCCATCAAGGCTGACGCTGTAACTCAAGCCGCGCTCGCCGTTGCTCACATTCACTTGAAGCCGCGAGTTAGGCGATTTAATGGAATATGTATCCGCCTGCGCAACGGATGCAAAGGTTGAGGTGATGAGAACTAGATAAATTGCCGATAGCCAAGAATATTTTTTCATATTTTTTCCTGCATAAAGTTCAACTGAACTCGCCCCTATGATGAGCAAGCGCAGATTATAATTATCATTGATGGATGAATTTTATGATAAGTATTACATATTAAAACAGCAAAACCCATCCATCAGGATGAGCTTCGTTCGAGCTGGGCTTCGTTATTTTTGCTGCAGGTGTTTCAATAACCGTGCTTTGAGGGATGGCGGAAGATTTTTGATGGTGAGACTATCGCTGGCCGCATCGTAGAGAATGTTTTCACCCAGGCATTCGGCATCAAAGCTCATGCTGAGTGAATCGCTGCGACCACTAATACGAGCATAACTACGTACCTGTGCCGTGTCAGGAATAAATTCAGCTTTAATTTGATCTTGAGTCGATGCCACATAGCGTGAAAAATGATCGGGCTCGTAGGTTTTCAATTCTTCCGAAAGCGAATTTGAAAGATCATGAATAACAACACTTTTACCCGCCTTATTTTGCTCAAGACAATAATCCACCACTTTACTGCGAGTCATTTTTGCCGTGTTTTCATCCAGCGACTCGGTAAAGTTATCGACGATTTTTAAAAATTCAACCGTATCATTTTTAACATCGTGCTTATCACTGAAACCTACAAATTCCGTAAAGGCATCAGATAATTCTTTTTCACCACGCTCACGCAAAAGCGCAAGATAAGTTACCGAGTCACCCGCTTCCCAATCCTGCAAATTAATTTTAGCGGCGAGCGTAAACTGCGACGAATTTAAAAAATAACTATCGCTGATGGCAAGTTCAGCATCCAGATAAATGCTATTAGTATGCTCAACCATAAATACGTATAAAATCTCACCCGCTTCAATTTTTTCAATCAGAAAAAATACGTACGCATCTAAAGTGTTATCAGTTTTTTCGAGAGAAAATGCAAAATGCTTCATGGCTTTGTGTGTAAAACTTTCAAACCCCATGCGCTCTTCGCGGAATTCTTTCAACCAGGATGAAAATGGAAATTCAACAGTTTCTGAAGAAAAACGCCCGTAGAATTTTCCGCCTTTACGAATAAAGTTAACTTTTAATTCATACGCCAGCTCTTCGAGCTTGCCATTAGTACTAAACACTTCGGGCCGCAATTGCAGATTAGCGGAAGCAGTGGGCTGGGCCCGCTGAATACGATGGGCGATAATGTGGGAGAAAGCCATAGTTGTGATGTCTAGGTGTTGTAAGATGAGCAGGAAAAAATGAAACCGAAGTCTAACATGCAGGTAAGATCATGGAAATTAAACAAACACATCAAAATGAGATTCAACGCTTACGGCCAACACCGCGCTGGTCAGATGCAACCCTATTCAATGGAATTGCACATTTCGTTGAAGTTCCTTCAGACACTGAGCAAGATATAACCAACCAAGTACTTCAAATTTTTACACAAGCAGAAGCAACACTTGCAGAAATAGATAGCGATAAATCCAGATTGTTATCCGCTACCATTTACTTGACTAGAACACAGGATGTCACAACCTTTAATCCACTTTGGGAGACCTGGCTACCCGAAAATTGCGCACC
>CBHTVU010000169.1:0-9201 GCA_966096785.1 uncultured Gammaproteobacteria bacterium
CAGCAGCTTCAATAGCAGCCTTAGCACCTTTGGTTACGCCTAAACCTTTAACAGTTACGGCTTTCTTCAACTCACCAGAAGCGAAAATCTTAGCGCGTTTAATAACTGAGCTAATCAAATCGGCTTGCTTCAGAGTTTCCAAATCTACTACTGAGCCTTCAACCAAGTTCAATTCAGACAAACGAATCTCGGCAGTAACGCGGCCAATACGAGAAGAAAAACCATATTTTGGCAAACGGATTTGCAAAGGCATTTGACCGCCCTCGAAACCTGGTCTTACTGAACCACCAGAACGTGATTTCAAACCTTTGTGACCACGACCCGCTGTCTTACCAAGACCGCTGCCGATACCACGACCAACACGTTTTGCCGCTTTAATTCTACCCGGTGCAGGGCTAAGTGTATTAAGACGCATCTTACTCTCCCTCTACCTTAACCAGATAGTTAACTTTATTAATCATTCCGCGAACTGAAGGGGTATCTTCAACTTCAACAGTATGGCGAATGCGACGCAGGCCCAAGCCAGCAACGCATGCTTTGTGAGCTTTCAAGCGATGAGCAGTGCTCTTCACTTGCGTCACTTTGATCATTTTCTTAGACATGGTTTATCCACCGTCGTAAATCGAAAATTCGATTAGTTCAGAATTTGTTCAACACTTTTTCCGCGCTTGGCAGCAACTGCTTCAGGAGAAGTCATTGCCTTAAGAGCGTTAAAAGTTGCGCGAACAACGTTTACCGGATTGGTAGAGCCGTAGCACTTGGCCAATACGTTCTGAACACCTGCAATCTCAAGCACGGAGCGCATCGCACCACCGGCGATAACACCAGTACCCTGAGAAGCTGGCTGCATGTAAACCTTGGATGCACCATGAACACCTTTGATAGCGTATTGCAGCGTGTCACCGTTAAGGTCAACATTAATCATATTGCGACGTGCTGCTTCCATAGCTTTCTGAATTGCAATGGGGACTTCACGCGCTTTACCGCGGCCGAAACCTACCTTGCCATTACCATCACCAACTACTGTCAATGCGGTAAATTGGAAGATACGACCACCTTTAACAGTTTTAGCAACACGGTTGACTTGAACTAACTTCTCTTGCAAGCCTTCGTTGTTGCTATCTTCTTCTTTCTTAGAGTAAGCCATATCTTAACCTTTAGAATTCCAATCCGCCTTCACGAGCAGCATCAGCAAGAGCTTTTACTCGACCGTGGTATTTAAAACCGCTACGATCGAAAGCAACTTGAGTGACGCCCGCAGCTTTAGCGCGTTCAGCAATCAGTAGACCAACTGCTTTAGCTGCGTCAGCGTTACCAGTTTTGCCACTGCGTAAATCTTTATCAAGAGTAGAAGCGCTAGCCAATACTTTTGAACCATCGCCAGCAATTACTTGTGCGTAAATGTGACGTGGGGTGCGATGGATAGACAAACGAGTTGTACCCAATTCGCGAATCTTTGCTCGGGCACGGCGCGCACGGCGAAGACGAGATAATTTCTTTTCGCTCATAACCTAGCCCTTACTTCTTCTTAGCTTCTTTACGCAGTACTACTTCGTCCGAATAACGCACGCCTTTACCTTTATAAGGTTCTGGCTCACGGAATGAACGAATCTCGGCAGCAACTTGACCAAGCAATTGCTTGTCTGCGCCTTTTAGTACTATCTCAGTCTGACTTGGGGTCTCAACCGTTACGCCTGCTGGCAGAGCGTAGTTAACCGGATGCGACAAACCCAAAGACAGGTTTACAGTATTGCCTTCTGCTTTAACACGGTAACCAACACCTACCAGAGTAAGCTTCTTTTCGAAACCCTGGCTAACGCCTTTAACCATATTATTAACTAGCGCACGGGTAGTGCCTGCTAGCGCATCGGACTGCTTGGCACCGTCGCGCGGAGCAAAAGTTAACACGTTATTTTCGTGTTTAACTTCAACATTCGCATGAACATTCAGCGCCAACGTACCTTTACCGCCTTTAATTGTGAGCGATTGACCTGATAAGGTCACACTCACCGCAGCAGGTACTTCAACCGGACTTTTTGCAACTCGTGACATGACGACTTCCTAATTAGAATACTGTGCAAAGGACTTCGCCACCCACGCCAGCGGCGCGTGCAGCACGATCAGTCATTACACCTTTACTGGTAGAAACTATAGCGATACCCAATCCGGCACGGACAGTAGGTATTGCTTGTTTTCCAGCGTAGCTGCGAAGACCAGGACGGCTTACGCGATCGATCTCGGCAATAACTGGCTTACCTTCAAAATATTTTAAATCTACAGTTAGCTCTTGCTTAACGCCTTCACTTACTGAAAAACCGTTAATGTAACCTTCGTTAGAAAGTACGTTAGCAACATTGACCTTCAATTTTGATGAAGGCATTGTCACAGATGGCTTGCCTACTTGTTGCGCATTGCGAATGCGGGTAAGCATATCTGCCAAAGGATCTTGCATACTCATATGATTCTGCTCCTAAAATTAAGCCGAGGCTTACCAGCTTGCTTTAACAAGACCTGGGACGTCACCACGCATTGCGGCTTCGCGCAACTTGTGACGGCACAAACCAAATTTGCGATAAACACCGTGCGGACGACCAGTCAAGCGGCAACGATTACGTTTACGGCTAGCACTTGCATCACGCGGCTGTTGTTGCAACTTGACTTGTGCTTCCCAGATTTGCTCTTCAGTTGAAGAAGGGCTAACAATGGTAGCTTTCAATTCAGCGCGTTTAGCAGCGAATTTTTTTACGGTATTTGCACGCTTTACTTCACGCGCAATCATAGATTTCTTAGCCATGATTCTACCCTTAGCCTTTGAATGGGAAGTTGAAGGCTTTTAACAAAGCACGGCCTTCATCATCGGTACGGGCAGTTGTAGTGATACAAATGTCCAAACCACGGATCTTATCGACCTTGTCATAATCAATCTCCGGGAAGATGATTTGCTCAGTCACACCCATTGAGAAATTACCACGACCATCAAACTGCTTCGGACTAATACCACGGAAGTCACGAATACGCGGGATAGCAATAGTCACTAGACGATCCAGAAACTCATACATACGATTCTTACGCAGAGTTACTTTGCAACCGATTGGCCAGTCTTCACGAATTTTAAAGCCCGCAATTGACTTGCGCGCTGCCGTGACAACCACTTTCTGACCACCAATTTTGGTCAGATCACCTACCGCGTTATCAAGCACTTTCTTATCACCAACAGCTTCACCTACACCCATGTTCAGAGTGATTTTGGTGATGCGTGGCACTTCCATAACATTCGCCAAACCCAATTCTTCTTTCAGTTTTGGAGCGAGTTCTTTGTTGTATAGTTCTTTAAGCCTAGCCATGTCTAATTACGCCTCTACGGCTTCGCCACTGGATTTAAATACGCGTACTTTGTCGCCATTGTCGAGTACTTTGAATCCAACACGATCTGCCTGCTTGGTTTTCGAATTGTAGATAGCAACATTCGATGTATGAATCGATGCTTCTTTCTCAATAATCCCGCCAGCAACGCCAGCTTGTGGATTAGGTTTTTGGTGCTTTTTAATCAAGTTAATGCCAGCAACGATAACACGGTCAGCCAACACGCGAACTACCTTGCCGCGCTTACCCTTGTCACGTCCAGCGATAACAATTACTTCGTCATCACGTTTAATTTTAAGCATTTGTCTGCCCCTTTATTCTTAGGACTGGAGTACTTAAAGTACTTCAGGAGCCAAAGAAATGATTTTCATGAATTTCTCGCCACGCAACTCACGAGTCACTGGTCCGAAAATACGTGTACCAATCGGAGCATCTTGGTTGTTCAGCAGTACGGCAGCATTATCGTCAAACTTGATCAATGAACCGTCTTGGCGACGCACACCTTTCTTTGTGCGAACAACAACTGCCTTCATGACTTGGCCTTTTTTCACCTTACCACGAGGAATAGCTTCCTTAATGGTAACTTTGATGATGTCACCCACTGCCGCATAGCGACGGTGAGAACCGCCAAGAACCTTGATGCACATGACACGGCGAGCACCGCTGTTGTCAGCAACATCTAAGTAGCTTTCTGTTTGAATCATCGTCCGTCTCCGAAACTTTCAATATAATCTGGAGCCGATTAGACTTCAGAAGCGCGTTCTTCAATTTTTACCAAAGACCAAGTTTTGGTTTTTGATAATGGGCGCGATTCTGCAACCGTAACCACATCACCAAGTTTGGCCTCATTTTTTTCGTCATGAGCGTGAAGCTTTGAAGATTTAGTAGCATATTTGCCATAAAGCTCATGCTTAACACGACGCTCAATCAGGACAGTAATGGTTTTATCCATCTTGTCGCTAACGACCTTACCGGTCAGAGTACGAGCCAGTTTTGTTGCCTGAGTCATCGTTAGTTACCTGCCTTTTGTCTAAGCGCTGTCTTGATGCGTGCAATATCTTTACGAACTTGACCTAACAAGTGAGATTGAGTCAATTGACCAGTTGAAGCTTGCATACGCAATTTAAACTGTTCTTTCAATTGATCTAGCAGCACTACATTCAGCTCTTCGACGGATTTTTCGCGTAATTCTGAAGCTTTCATCACATCACCGAACGTTTTACGAATGTTGTATTAATTGGCAATTTTGCCGCTGCAAGAGAGAAAGCTTCGCGAGCCAATTCTTCGCTCACTCCATCCATCTCATAAAGCACTTTGCCAGGACGAATTTGCGCTACCCAATACTCCACGTTACCTTTACCTTTACCTTGACGAACTTCAAGAGGCTTTTCAGTAATTGGCTTATCCGGAAACACGCGAATCCAGATTTTTCCGCCACGTTTAACGTGACGAGTCATCGCTCTACGTGCCGCTTCAATTTGACGCGCCGTTAAGCGACCGCGACCAGTTGCCTTCAAGCCGAAGTCACCGAAGCTCACTTTGGAACCGCGTTGTGACAGACCGCGATTGCGGCCCTTCATCTGCTTGCGAAACTTTGTACGCTTAGGTTGTAACATGTTGCGTACCCCTTACTTGGATTTAGCGGTTTTTTTCTTGGGTGCTGCTTCAGCTTCTACTACGTCGCCGATAACTTCACCTTTGAAGATCCACACTTTTACACCAATGATGCCGTAGGTGGTATGTGCTTCAGCCGTTGCGTAATCAATATCTGCACGTAATGTGTGCAGAGGAACGCGACCTTCACGATACCATTCGCTACGTGCTATCTCAGCACCACCTAAACGTCCGCCAACCTGAATCTTGATGCCTTCGGCACCTTGACGCATTGCGTTTTGTACAGCGCGCTTCATCGCACGGCGGAACATTACGCGACGCTCTAATTGCTGGGCTACGCCCTGTGCAACCAAAGCACCATCCAAGTCTGGCTTACGAATTTCTTCAATGTTGATGTGTACAGGCACACCCATTTGCTTGCTTAAATCCAAGCGCAATTTATCAACATCTTCACCTTTTTTACCGATGACAATACCAGGACGCGCCGTGTGAATTGTGATACGTGCAGTGTTAGCTGGACGCTCAATATCAACACGACTTACAGATGCACTGGCCAATTTTTCCTGAATGTACTTACGTACTTTCAAGTCAACGATCAACTTATCTGCGTAATCAGTACCATCGGCATACCACACCGAGGTGTGCTTTTTGATAATACCGAGACGTATACCGTTCGGATGAACTTTCTGACCCATAACGCCTGCTCTCTTTTACTTGTCGGCTACTTTAACGGTGATGTGACAAGTGCGCTTGGTGATGCGGTCAGCGCGACCTTTAGCGCGTGGACTTACGCGCTTGAGGCTTGTGCCCTCATCAACAAAAATGGTTGATACTTTTAAAGAATCAACATCAGCACCTTCGTTGTGTTCTGCGTTAGCAATCGCAGATTCCAGTACTTTCTTGATAATATCCGCACCCTTTTTGGTACTGAATGCAAGTGTATCAAGAGCTTGTTCAACGCCTTTACCGCGAATTTGATCAGCCACCAAACGCGCTTTTTGCGCCGACAGACGAGCACCGGTTAATTTTGCTGCTACTTCCATCGTATACCTCGATTAGCGTTTTTTCGCTTTCTTATCAGCGGCGTGGCCACGATAAGTGCGGGTTGCTGCAAATTCGCCAAGTTTATGACCAACCATCTCTTCATTTACCAATACTGGTACATGTTGACGACCGTTGTGCACGGCAAGGGTCAAACCAACCATTTCCGGCATGATCATAGAACGGCGCGACCAAGTTTTAATTGGACGACGATCGTTAGCTGCGATCGCTGCTTCGACCTTCTTAATCAGGTGAAGATCTATAAAAGGACCTTTTTTCAGTGAACGTGGCACTGCGATTTCCTCTCTCAGCTGTTGTTTACGCGATTATTTCTTATCGCGACGACGAACAATCATCTTGTCTGTGCGCTTATTGCTGCGCGTTTTGTATCCCTTGGTAGGAACACCCCATGGTGAAACTGGGTGACGGCCACCCGACGTACGCCCTTCACCACCACCCATTGGGTGATCGACAGGGTTCATCGCCACACCGCGAACGGTAGGACGAACGCCACGCCAGCGTTTCGCACCAGCTTTACCCAAGGAACGCAGATTGTGTTCGCTATTGGATACTTCGCCCAAGGTAGCGCGACAATCGCTCAACACCTTGCGCATTTCACCACTGCGTAAACGCAAGGTTGCATAAGCACCATCGCGCGCTACTAACTGGGCAGATGCACCAGCAGAACGAGCAACCTGAGCACCTTTGCCTGGCTTGAGTTCAACACAGTGAACAACAGAACCGAGCGGAACATTACGCAATGGCATGGAGTTACCAGGCTTGATTGCGGCAGCATTGCCAGATTCAATTTTGTCACCAACAACCAAACCTTTAGGAGCGATAATGTAACGACGCTCACCATCGGCATAACAAACCAATGCAATATATGCAGTGCGGTTTGGATCGTATTCAATACGTTCTACAGCTGCAGGAATACCGTCTTTATTACGACGGAAATCAACTACACGATAATGTTGTTTGTGACCACCACCAATGTGACGGGTAGTAATACGGCCAACATTGTTACGGCCACCTGACTTGGACTTTTTCTCTAATAAAGGCGCGTATGCATCACCTTTATACAAGTCTGGATTAACGATGCTTACTACGAAGCGACGACCAGGCGAGGTGGGTTTACGTTTTACGATTGCCATGACCTAATCCCCTTACTCAGCCGGCGCAAAGTCAATTTCTTGACCTTGAGCTAAACGTACGTATGCCTTTTTCCAATCGCTTCTTTTGCCAACACCGTAACGAGTACGCTTGGTCTTACCTTTAACATTTAGCACAGAAACACTTTCTACTTTTGTGCCAAACAACGATTGAACTGCAGCCTTGATTTCAAGCTTGTTTGCAGTGGGGTTCACTTTAAACACAACTTGATTTGCCGACTCGCCTGCCGCTGCTGATTTCTCAGAAACTACGGGACCGAGAATGATTTTGTATAAACGCTCTTGGTTCATCCCAGTATCTCCTCAAATTTTTTGAGTGCTGGCACAGTCACAACAACTTTGTCGAAACCGATCAGGCTTACTGGATCAACACCCTGCGCATCAGAAACACCAACTTTGTACAAGTTGCGTGAAGCGAGGAACAAGTTTTCGCTGATTTCTTCAGTAACGATCAATACATCAGTCAAATTGTATTGCGCTAATTTTTGTACCAGAGCCTTGGTCTTTGGAGCTTCAATATCAAAGCTCTCAACAACAATAAGACGCTCTTGACGATTCAACTCAGACAAAATGCATTGCAACGCAGCGCGATACATTTTTTTGTTCAATTTTTGTTCGTGATCGCGTGGTTTCGCTGCGAAAGTAGCACCACCGCCACGCCAGATTGGGCTGCGGATAGTACCAGCACGAGCACGACCAGTACCTTTTTGACGCCACGGCTTTTTACCACCACCAGACACTTCAGCACGCGTTAACTGTGCTTTTGTACCCTGACGAGCACCAGCCATATAAGCCACAACAGCTTGATGAACCAAATCTTGATTGAACTCTCTACCGAAGGCGACTTCAGATACATTTACTGTACCTTTCGCGCCTGCGGGACTAACAATTTTTAATTCCATGGTCGATTCCCCTCGGATACTTAACCGTTAGTGCGCGCTTTAACAGCAGGACGTACAAACACGTCACCACCTGGAGCACCAGGAATAGCACCCTTAACCAGAAGCAGATTGCGCTCAGCATCAACGCGGACAATCTCGAGGTTTTGAACGGTTACACGCTCATTACCCAAGTGACCCGTCATTTTTTTGTTTTTGAATACGCGACCTGGAGTTTGACACTGACCACTTGAGCCAGGAACACGGTGTGAACGCGAGTTGCCGTGAGTGGCATCTTGCATACCGAAATTCCAGCGCTTAACAGTACCAGCGTAACCCTTACCTTTGGATGTGCCAGTTACATCAATGATTTGACCCGCAGAGAAAGACTCAACAGTAATTGATGCACCAACTTCGAAAGCTTCTTTAGCATCGTTACGCAATTCGAACAAGTCGCGACCCGCTTCAGCGTTAGCTTTAGCAAGATGACCAGCTTCAGATTTGGTAACGCGGGAGGCACGGCGAGAACCTACAGCTACCTGCACAGCAGAGTAACCATCAGTTTCCACGCTCTTGACCTGGGTGATGCGATTGGGCTCAACCTCAATCACAGATACAGGAATGGAAACACCATCATCGGTAAAAATACGAGTCATACCGCTTTTGCGGCCGACAATACCAATCGTCATTTTACTAACCTCTATAGTGTACGGGGCTTTTACCCGCTATGGCCGCCCATTTCAGAGCGTTACACAGTTGCAAAGCACCATTGCCTTACAACCTAAACATTTACTTATTAACCGAGACTAATTTGAACCTCAACGCCTGCAGCCAAATCCAGCTTCATCAGGGCATCTACAGTTTTTTCAGTAGGCTCAACAATATCGAGCAAACGCTTGTGTGTACGTATCTCGTATTGATCACGCGCATCTTTGTTAACGTGCGGAGAAATCAATACAGTGAAGCGCTCTTTACGAGTCGGCAGCGGAATTGGGCCACGAACTTGCGCACCAGTGCGCTTTGCGGTTTCAACAATTTCCTGAGTAGATGCATCAATCAACTTATGATCGAAAGCTTTCAGGCGAATTCTAATGCGTTGATTCTGCATGAACCAAACTCCAATTATTTAACTT
>CBHTVU010000170.1:0-9201 GCA_966096785.1 uncultured Gammaproteobacteria bacterium
ATCTAAAAGTTTCTCGCAGACCTCTTCAATATTGTTCATAGTATTTTTGCTTAACAGTTTAATCAAAAGTCTAGGCCGTTTATCTTTCGCCATTCAAGCTCTACCAAATCAAATCGCAAATATACGTTTTAATATATTCGCAAATATGAGGCCCCGTTTACCAACTCAATATCCAACCAGACTTAGTTAAGTTCAAACTTCCATTGTCGTCAATTACCTTAAATTACAGCATCAAAGTTTATGAGTTAAGCTGGATTTGAGGTTGCGATGACGCATAAATCATCGAAATTTTAAAATTGATTATTGGTTGAGGAAAGAAGCGAGCGATTCGGGCAGGAGAGAAAAACAATCACCCATAAAAAATGCCTGGCTAGCAGGCATTTTTATTCGCTTATAGATGTGACTTAATTTTTACTAGCTGATGATAGTTGCCAGCGAAGGTATATCAACATCATTAAGCCGACGGCTGTGAGACTAAAGACTTCCATGACTCCTCCCAGAGTTCGTTGTTTCTACAATGTGCTTTTTAGCTAAATTAAAGAGTTTTGCATTTAGTGTGTGCACTTTAACCTGGTTGTCCGTCCTGCTCCAGGCGATAAATTACATTTATCTTGTGAGATATTTCCTACAACCACGGCATACGGATCTTGCCTGTAATAAAAAAGCCCCACCAGAATTATTGGCAGGGCCTAGATGCCTATCTAAAACCTACTAAAACTTGTAGTTAAACCCTAACAAATAATTTGCACCGAAATTTTGATAGCGATCTATCTGGCGGGAATCTCCTGGCTCGGTGACTACCGTGGATTCATTGGTGAGGTTTTGCGCTTGTAAGGTGAGCGTTAAGCCTTCCAAAGATTGAATACCGCTATCTTCAAAGCTGTAGCCAATTTGGGCATCAATCAAGGTTGCGCCCTGATCTATTCCTTCGGTCAATGCCAGACTCAAGCCAAGAGTTTCGGTTAAATATTTGTCGCGTTTACGCGCAGAAATACGCGCTTCAAAACCTGCATGCTCGAAGTAGACAGTTAATTGATAGGATTCTTTCGATAAACCGGGTACGGCTTGTTTTGTTCCGGCATTATCAATTTCACCATCCATGAAACTTGCGCTTGCGAGGACACCCAAGCCTTCCAAGGAATCGCTTAATATGCGCAGCGGGATATTGGCTTGATATTCTGTGCCCGCTACATAGCCACCCCCAGCAGCGACATATGCAGTCGTTACACCTTTGGTAGAGCGCAACGCATTACCTGCGGCTATTTGGTCTTGGGTGAATACGTCGTGATAACCGGGAACAATATAGTTGGTGAAGTCAGCTACCACACGAGTTTCAAGATTCCACGACTGCAAGTCTTTATAAAAATAGGCAGCAGATAGCAAACCATCTTCCGCAAAATACCATTCATAGGAAAGATCGAATTGAATAGCCTGAGTCGGTTTTAAAGTTGAATTACCTGATGAGCCACTCCAAGCACTGAACAATGGGTCTTCACTGTTACGACGCGCTGCATCAAACGAAAAACCAACTGTACTGTTTGGCTTCATTCGATCCATGCGTGAACGTGATTGAGTTTTTGATGTAGCAAAACGTACGACTTGATCATCTGTCACCTGAAAATTCATGGTTAAGCTTGGCAGCAGCTGAACATATTTAGCACCGTCTTTTACAGGCGTCGATTGAACATAGCCTCCTGCGACTGTTTGCGTTGTAAACCCTGTTGCGGATTGGTCAGTACTTACAACTTGCAAGCCCACATTTCCTGTTAGCACACCAGTTTCAAATTTGGCCATACCAAATAAAGTTGTGACGGTTTCATCCACTTTGTAGGTATCACCCAAACGTGCCGTCTCGAACAAAGCGGCGGGAGTGACTTTGTAGTAACCATCGCGATACATTTGAATGCCATCGTAGGCCAACATTTTTCCCAAACCAAAAACGCTGAGGTCTGCAATGCCAGTGATATATTTTGTGGGTACAGGGCCATCGCCAGCATCAATAGTTACACCGTCCGCAGCGTAATATTCTGGTGACGTTAAGAAAGCGCCGTAATTTATTTTTGATTTAGTTCGGTTGGAATAATTAATACCAAACTCAACACCCTTGATAATTGAAAATTCCAACTCGCCCGATGCTTGTAAACGTAGCGTATCCAAATCTTCTTCAAAATGCGGATTATTTACAAAGCCGTCTTGCTCATCATTGCGGCCATCAAAGGCAGGTGATGCACCACCACCCCAAGGCTGCGGGCCAGCCAATTTAATAATTGCAGGATCTGTATAGTCAGGCATGCTAATGGACGGATGCGCAGAAAATTTTGCACCTTCGGATGTCATTGTCCATGAGCGTGCATTTTTTCCACCTTGCGGACCTGCAGTAACGGCGCCACCAAAAGGTGCGCGACCTACGCCGGAATAGGATTCAAGATCCAATACATTTTTTTCAGATTCTCCGGTCGCAGCATCCAGCGTTAACGCCCAGGTATCTGACAGCTTGTACTTAAGATTTAAACCAAAGGTGTCCAGCGTTGCGTCTTTACTGTCACCATCGTTGCGAATAACCGTTGCGAAATTGCTGGTGGTTCCACTTAGCGCTAAGCCATCCACAATGTTGCTAAATGTATTATTTACGTCAATACCTCCCCAGAAAAATCCCTCTTCAAAGCCACGAAATACTTTATCGTCATTAAAATCTATGTGGAGCGCATCAACAGTGATGTCGATTTTTTCGTTTGGACGATATTGAAATACTCCAGAAAAAGTATCTCGCTTCATTAGGGACGAGCGTACGTTTGTGTCTTGTCCGCCGATGGCTTTGAAGTCTGATTTGTTATCGTTATTGACATCTATACCCGCATAACCCCAAGCGCGAAATTGTTCCTCCTGACTAGGTGATTCCATAGTAGCAACCGAGACAGCCATACCAAAAGTATCGTCCAAAAATTTATCAGAATAAGTTGCCGCTAAACGATAGCCATGATCTTTAAAGTCCGGGTTTGCAGATTCCAAACCGTTTTGTTCGTAATTGCCGCTAATGCTTTTTATTGGCGCACTATCTAACGGACGAATAGTTGCGAGGTTTACAATTCCACCAAGCCCCTGATTGACGAGAGTTGCATCCGGAGTTTTATAAATGGTGGCACCGGAAATTATTTCTGACGGATACAAATCGTATTCAACACCGCGGTTATCGCCTATGCCTAAAATTTCACGGCCGTTCATGGTTGTTGCAACGTAATTTTCATTAAAACCGCGAACCGATAAACCACTTGTGCGACCATCGCGGCGCTCACCCGCTAAACCGGGTAAACGTGCTAGAGACTCCGCAATACTGGTATCCGGCAACTTGCCAATATCTTCCGCAGCAATAGCTTCAACAATAGAAGTACTTTGCTTTTTTATTTCCTGCGCTTTTTCGAGACTGGCTTTAAAGCCAGTCACTACGACTTCTTCTACGTCCTGATTTGTTTGCTGGGCATAAACATTTTGCGAACCGTCAATTAAAGTAGCAACAGATAATAATGCCAACAAATGATTAAATTTTTGCTTTCTCATGGTTAGTGCTCTCATTAGAGATATAGCTATTATTTTTCACAAATTCCGATAGCGCACATAACGCTATCACTAACTTATGCTCGTAAACAGATAATTTCTGCCCTCCGTAAAATACTAGGCCTTGTCGCATAACATAAACAATAGCTTGCATACGTATTCAATCGCCCAAATTTCTTCGGCAATAATCATTTAAGCGAAATATAGCGTTCACTAAATAAATATTTAGCTGCAACACTGCCATTAAAAATATGGTGAACATTATTCGTGATGGGAAATTGTTATTAAGCATAGAACAGAATATGTAAGTGCAACTTGTATTAGTCACCCATACAAGGCACCGAGGACGCAAATCGATAAAAAATTAACCTAACAATTTCTTTAGAGCACTTTAAAGTTAAGCAACTGAGGCAAATACGCATCCATAAGCGTGTAAAAATATTTTTCCATCCAATGCCGCAATAGGAGTTTCATCTGCAATTTGGATCGGTGTGACCTTAAAGTCTTCAGGAAGGAGTAATGAGTTTACATCTGTCGATAAATTGAAGGCGGCCAAAATCGCCTGACCATTATAGTGGCGTACAAACACTAAAGTATTCTCAGGGGAATCTAAAAATTTAATATCACCCCACAGCAGCGCAGGTTGTTTTTTTCGCCACGTTAGAAATTTTCTAAATGCATGTAGAACGGAATTTTTATCAGCTTCTTGTGTATTAACTGCTAAGGATAAATGCGACTGGGGAATAGGAAGCCACGTTTGGCTTTGGGAGAACCCTGCGTTAACAGCCTTCGTGTCCCACGGCATAGGCGTGCGACAACCATCACGACCTTTAAAACGCGGCCAAAATGTAATTCCGTAGGGGTCTTGCAGTTGATGCTGTTCTATTTCCGCTTCGGGTAAGCCCAGCTCTTCACCTTGATAAGAACATATGCTGCCACGCAAAGAAAATAATAATTGATTTAACATTTTTGCCATGGCAGGAGCTTGTGCCTTACCACCCCAACGCGACATTACGCGCGCCACATCGTGATTACCAAACGCCCAGCATGGCCACCCTTCTAATAAATTACGTTCAAGCGTCTCAACCGTTTCGCGAATGTAGGCTGCAGATAAATTATCCACCAATAATTCAAAACTGTAAGCCATGTGCAAACGCGAATTGCCGCTCGTATATTCCGCCATATCTTTTAATGAATCGTCGGAAGAGATTTCGCCAAGCGCGACCGTCCCAGGATATAAATCCATAAGTGCCCGCAAATCTTCCAGAAACATTATATTTTCCGGGCGAGTATTATCATAGATATGACGTTGAAACGCGTAGGGATTATCAGGCCTAAAACCGCGTCCCTTTCGCTCTGCGATAGGCTTGACAGGATTTGACCGTAACTCACGGTCATGAAAACAAAAGTTAATTGCGTCCAGGCGGAACCCATCAACGTCACGCTTTAACCAAAATTCTACTTCTTGCAAAATTTGTTGGCGCACAGCGCTGTTGTGATAATTTAAATCTGGTTGAGATTTTAAAAAATTATGCAAATAAAATTGGCATCTGCGCGGTTCCCATTCCCAAGCCGAACCACCGAAAATTGAGAGCCAATTATTGGGAGGCGTACCATCCGGTTGTGCGTCTGCCCATACATACCAGTCAGATTTATCATTATCTTTTGATTCACGGCTTGCTTGAAACCAGGCATGCTGGTCAGAGGTATGACTCAATACCTGATCAATAATAATTTTAATATCGCGTTCATGTGCTTGTGCAACTAATTCATCGAAATCCGCCAGCGAACCAAATAGAGGGTCAATTGCGCGATAGTCTGCAATATCGTATCCAAAATCTTTCATGGGCGATTTAAAAAAAGGAGAAATCCAAATAGCATCCACACCGAGGCTTGCAATGTAATCCAGCTTTTTAATGATGCCCGGCAAATCACCTATGCCATCATTATTGGTATCCATCAAACTGCGCGGGTAGACCTGATAGATAACCGCACCACGCCACCAGGGTGCTTGTGCATTAAAGTCTTTATGATCGGCAGCCAACATGATTACACCTTGAACATCAACGAATCTGATTATTATCCCGCCATTTTATAGGACGTAATAATACCTACGAACAACATACGCGCACCGCCCCGGCAAACCAAGAGGCTGCATACGTATGCAAAAAAAATTTCATAAGAAGTGCTATAGAATACGTATTCATAAACCAGAATAAAGAAAATAAATTACCATCTTTTCAGCATATGGTTGCGAGGTTAGATGTAAAAAAGCATGGCATCTGAATGCGCATGACTTATTTCAATCTCAGCATGTCCATAACTATTATAAATTCTAGGTACCGTGATATTAGCTGGTGGGCGTATGAAAATTAATTGGGTGTTTTTGATAGGTTTAACCATATGCGCCCTCAGCGCATGTCATAAAAACGAGACTAAAGAAAATAGATACATTACTGCACCAGGAGCGCCTGGTGCAGCATCTCACTGGTCTTACTCAGGGAAGACCGGAATTGGAACATCCTACGAGCAATATACGAACGGACAATATCAAGACACGGGCGCGACAGGAAAAATTTCCAAGGTTTGGTTTTCTCTAGCGCAAGGTGTGCTCACAGAAACCATGTTTGGCCTCATACATGAAGCACAAATTCAGGAAGTAGAATTTTATATTAAAGGTAATAATTTTTTACATCACGAAAAGACGGATACCATTTCCCACATAGAGTATTTAGACACGGATGCTCAAGGTCGTCCGTTATCGCTCGCCTATAAAATAGTTAATCGCGATAAAGAAAATCGCTACGAAATTGAAAAATATTTTTTCACAGATCCCAACACTAATAGCCTGATGATGAAGGTTAGCTTCCGCTCATTTTCAGATGAAGTAACGCCCTATCTTTATATTAATCCAAATATTGCGAATACCGGCCCTGGCGACACCGCTTGGCGTGACGGAAAACTATGGTACGCCAAAGATGGTAACACTCATCTATGCGTACAAACCGACGCAATTATTTCAAAAAGTGTTGTAGGTTTTGAAGGTGTGTCTGATGGTTTAAATGATTTAATTAGCGCAGGCAAGCTTGAACATAATTACACTACAACCGGAAATGTGACAGGAAATGTTGCTATGACATTGCAATTCCCGAGTGTAAAAAAGGATGAAACCAAAGAGTGGCAAGTCATATTAGGTTTTGGAAACTCTAAAGAAGAAAGTTTTGCCGCAAGCTCCCTGACGCTCGCGGCTGGTTACCAAAAAGTATTGGCAAACTATAATGGCACTGGCGATTCCATTGGCTGGGAAGATTACCTGGCATCATTGCCAGAGTTAGAGAAACTTTCAGCGGAAGCAACCGACGGCGGAAAATTAGTTTACGCCAGTGCAATGGTATTGAAAGCGCAGGAAGATAAAACCTATGCCGGTGCGGTTATTGCTTCGCTGTCAAACCCCTGGGGCAATACAGCATCAGCAGATAAAGCGCAAACAGGTTACAAAGCCGTTTGGCCGAGAGATTTTTATCAGGTCACCATGGCGATGTTAGCATTGGGTGATAAAACCACACCCAAAGTTGCGTTTGAATATTTGGAACACGTGCAAACCAATAATAAAACAGCGGGATATTCCGGAACGCCAGGATGGTTTTTGCAGAAAACCCACGTAGACGGCGAAATTGAGTGGGTTGGTGTCCAGCTTGATCAAACCGCTATGCCTATTATGCTTGGTTGGCGCTTATGGAAAGAAGGAGTGCTGAGCAATACAGAAATTTTAGCGTGGTATGAAAAAATGCTCAAACCTGCTGCTAATTTTTTAACTGATGGTGGCGTGGTAAATATAGATTGGCTAAAAAATGTGACTGTAACGCCACCTAAAAATATTCAGGAACGTTGGGAAGAACAAAGCGGCTATTCACCTTCATCCACCGCCGCTATTATCACCGGTTTAGTTGCCGCAAGTGATATAGCAAAGCTTGCCAAAGATAATGAATCAGCCAAACGCTATCTCGCCGCTGCAGATAAATATTCGAATAATCTGGAGAAATATCTCTACACCACCACTGGCATGCTCAATAAATCCCCATCGGACGGTCATTATTATTTGCGCGTAAACCCTAATGAAAATCCAAATGACCATGAATTATTGGCAGAGCGGAATGCTCAAGCCAATGTTAATGAAAGTGAAGTTATTGATGGTGGATTTTTGGAGCTAGTGCGCTACGGCGTGCGGTCGCCATTCAATGCCGAAATTCAAAACTCTTTGCCGGAATTAGATGACACAAGCCTGCCAGATTCCGTTCGCGTTAAATACGAATTTAGCTTTCCGAGCATCAATGGAAAACTTCCAGGCTGGCGCCGTTACGGGAAAGATGGCTATGGTGAAGATACTCTCGCAGGTCGCGGCTACAACGCTACAGGCAATTCAATTCCTGAAGGGCGTGGGCGCGTCTGGCCCATTTTTTCCGGTGAGCGGGGTCATTATGAATTGGCAAAATTCACCAAACTAAATTCGGTTAAAAAAAACGAATCCGAACCTGATGAATTTAACAAACTTCGTGGTACTTATATTAAAGCGATGGAATTATTTGCTAACGAAGGCCTTATGATTCCCGAACAAGTTTGGGACGGCGTGGGGCCGAATAACACCTATAATTTTTCTATTGGCGAAGGTACAAACTCAGCTACACCCTTAGCCTGGTCGCATGCTGAATATATAAAACTATTACGATCCTATGCAGATAAAAAAGTATGGGATTTAAATGCGAGCACAGCAAAGCGCTACGTGAAATAAATATTTTTATTTATTAGCTTTTTGAAAATTTAATAAACAGGAAATCGTCATCCTCGCGCAGCGGGGATGACAACTCTCAATAAAAACACATTAAGCTTTACTACAAAACTAATAATTCCAACAAAGGCACTTAAAAAATGAAACAACCCGCACTGCCTTTTTGGCAAGTATGGAATGTTAGCTTCGGCTTTCTCGGCGTGCAGCTTGGTTTTGCGCTACAAAATGCTAACGTGAGCCGTGTGCTTTCTGATTTAGGTGCAGATTTACATTCGCTGTCATTATTTTGGTTGGCTGCACCCATTATGGGTTTACTGGTACAACCTATTGTTGGGGCTGCTTCTGATCGCACATGGAATAAAATTGGAAGAAGAAAACCGTTTATTTTAGGAGGTGCCATTGCTGCAGCACTTGGTATGTTTTTAATGCCCAACGCATCCATATTTGTCGCTTTTTTAGCGCCCATGCTATTCGGTGGAATTATTCTCGCACTCATGGACGGCGCATTTAATGTAACCATGCAACCCTTTCGCGCGCTCGTATCGGACATGGTTCCCGAACAACAGCGCACGCTCGGTTATTCCATTCAAGCATTGCTGATTAATATAGGTGCCGTTCTCGGTTCCATCTTACCTTTCGTGCTCACCAATCTTATTGGATTGGATAATACGGCACAAAAAGGTCAGGTGGCTGAAACAGTGAGTTGGGCTTTTTACATAGGTGCAAGCGTATTATTAGGGAGCGTTTTGTGGACCTGCTTCCGCACTCGCGAATATGCGCCGGATGAGTACAATCGCTACAAAAATTTAACGACTCAAATCACCGTAAAAAAATCATTTATTGCGGAATTTAAAATATTCTGG
>CBHTVU010000171.1:0-9181 GCA_966096785.1 uncultured Gammaproteobacteria bacterium
ACCGGTAACTCTCTTCTTTCAAGTTGAAGTGTCAGATTTGGTCGCGACTAGTACAAATAAGAGCAATTTAAACACTCAACTACTCTTATTGATCCATTACAAATAATTTTTCGAGCTTAAGTTTATTTCTACAAACATAGGAACTGCAAACTATTAAATAATTCAAAATTATCAGTCGATGTTGATTTCAGATAACACTATAAAATTATTTTCTCAAATGAGACAAAGATTATCAGCCTCAAGTAAAACCTTCAACGAAGCAAACAATTTGCTTTTCATAATTTCATACAGATCGATTCCCCATCAAAACCTGCCAGAAAATATAAGGGTCGATGGATTTATATTTACCTCATGATGACCAATAAATTGAGTTCATTCACTATGTCTGGATGAACCTATCGAACACACCTCGTGATTTTTTAAAAACATTGCCTTATCGAAAGCGAAACACAAATAAAAAAGCCGCTTATCGTAAACGATAAGCGGCTTTTTACAGCACCTGCAAATGCAGATGCGAATTGCTACAACATTACAATTACAAACCAGAAACAGTCGATGAAGCCCATTTTCTGAAGTAAGAGCCATTTGGACTTTGGTCAGCTTTTAATTTCAGACCGATGGTTTGATACAACTCAGACTGTGTTTTACCACCCATGCTAAGCGTTCTACCACCGGAAATTCCTCCGCCAAACACCAACATAGGTACGTTGCTGTTTCCATGTTGATCCGCATCACCCATATCAGACACTTGGGTCACAATCGTTGAGCTCAACAAGCTCTTAGCGCTCAACTTGTCCAACAGATACTTGGTAAGACCTTGCATATATACAATGTCTTCTGTGTAGTAGCTGGGTTGATTTGCCTGGTTGTGGTGTGAATAGTGAGATTCACGGCCTAATTTATCCAGATAATGCGTATGCGCATCAGTACCAAACGCGATAGAAGCTGATGCAGTTAAGTTACAGCTTAATGCCAAAGCAACAATGTCAGCCTGGAGTTTACAGGTTGCATCAAAACCAGTAGCGCTTGCGTTAGAGATAGTTGAACAAGTATTGGGGTTGTTATTACTGCTTTGAATAGCGCTTTCAATTTCTTGAATGGCAGTAAAGTGGCTATCCAATTTCTCTTTTTCAAATTGACCAAGCTTGGTTTTCAAGCTGCTGATAGCCGCATAGTGCAGGTCAACCACAGATTTTCTTGGTGCCGTTCCTGAACCACCGCCACCGCCGCCACCACCGCCTGCAAAAAGAATATCTAACGCAGCTTGTGGACTGGTGATAGTTGGCTTGCCGTTATTACCTTCACGGCTAAGTGCAGATTCAGCTGTGGTACCAACGTTCAGGTATTTCACTGGATAGTTAGCACCGATCGTACGACCAAGGTTCACATCGAAACTATCTTCTGACCAACTACCGTTGTTAAAACGGTGGAACATCACACCATGACCAGCTCCACTTAATGTTGCGTTACTCAACATTGTCATCTGGCTAAAATAGCTCTGCAAAGGAGCAGACTGTGTCGGAAGAGTGCTGCCTGATGCAAACCACTTTGTTGGGTGGCAACCGCCTCCGTTGAAAACCAACACATGTTTATTTACTGAGCTTTGTGCTTCTGCAGTGCGAGCCAAAAGAACCCCGGCTAGCATACTGGAGGACTGAATAAGTCCTGTAGCTATACCTGCACGCTTAACAACTCCGAGGAACTCTCTGCGCTCTTTGTCGAAGCAATCTTTGTATCTCATTTTATTTACTCCAATTCGTTAAGAGGTGATGAGGTTAAGGGTCGCGCTATTAGCGCGACCACTCTTTCCGGTACATCACAGAATCCAATGCTGGAATTTCCTCAAGCATTGCACGTGGACCTTTAGAGGTCAGCACACTATTCAGATCGGAAATGTCGCAACGGTAAGCTTTTTCTTCATCGCTACTGATGCGCGTATAACCAACATCCCTTTTCGTATCAATCAAGAAGAGCGAGTTGATACCACTGCTGTAACTCATGAATTGTGTAGCCAAACAGGTACGAGCCAAGTTCGACACCATTGAGTCCTCAGTAATCGTACGAGCGAGGTCTTTACCACCATTTACCTGGATAGACGGTGAGTAGATCACACGATCAGGATCGTTCAGGAACTGCAATTGTGGATATGGTGAGTAGAAAATGCCTGCTGCATTGATAGCATTACCCTTCAAGTCCACAGAGCGTACACGGCCTACGGTATCGTAGTTCTCAAGAGTCGCACCCAGTGGGTTGATAATCTCTCCGTGACAGTTAGAGCAACTGGTACCAGCAGTAATGTGTTCGAACGCCATACGTTGAGTGGTTTTTGGATCTTCGAAGAAATCTTTGTCACGTGCAGCCAAAGCTTCTCTATCCAAACTCACACCTGATGGCGGCTCAGGAATGTCCTGACACATCATCTTACGACGAACTGCTACAGCACGAGTAATCATGTTTGCATCAGTTGTAGTTGCGTAACGAGACAAGAACGCGCCTGATAACAAGATACCACCACGATCGCTAGTATTAACGCTTACGAAGCCATCAGAGTCAGCTCCACTACTGCTGTAAGTAAGACCGTAGAGACTAGCCAAACGTGAGTTAACGAAGGTATAGCTAGGGTTATAAACAGAGGCGAAGGTTGAAGTGCTGTTCAACATAGCCTGTGCGAAGTTTTTGCCCAATTCCAGCTTCATGTCGCCAGCCAAGGTAGCAAAGTTGGATACGTTGGTCTTCTCTTTGATTTGCAAAGATTCTGTACCCAACCAACGGTTAACGAAATCACCCAACAATGCCTTGGTGGCTGTAGTGTTATTACTTAACAGTGAGGCTGCCTGTTGACGAACTCCAGATGCAGTGTCAAGCCCACCACTTGCAGCCGCCGACATTAATGATGCACTTGGCGTGCTGCCCGTGAAGGTGTAGGCCATGTAAGTCGCCATTTCATAACCATTCAACTTGTAGACACCGCTGGTAGAACTGCTATCACCGATTTCAGAGCGATATAAGAACTGTGGTGAAGACAACATGGCAGTCAAGGCGATTTGCATACCATCACTTACACTACGACCATCGTTAGTACCTTGCGCAACTGACAAGTAAGCTGACGATTCCGCAGAAGTTAGAGGACGACGGAAAATACGTGGCGCCAAGTCAGTTACCAGTTTTTGCGCACAAGTTGAACTTGGTGTACAAGACAACACTGCGCTCCAACGTGAAGCAACATCTGTAGCGATACGCTCTGCGTTAGATAGGTAACTTGTATAACGAGTCTTATCTACTTGCAACGTGTTGTTGTTAGCAAATGAACCAGCAATAAAGTCATCCGGCAAAAGTGAAATAAGGTCTGACGTGTAACCGACCAAGTCACGCACTGAACGTTGATATTCACTCTTAGTCAACAAACGAAGGGTACGCTGACCGTATGTTGGGCCAGAAGTTGGGCAGCTGAAGTTAGATACCGGATTATCTGGTATACCATCGGCTGGTTTACGCCATGTCCAGAGATAGGCTTCCAAGTCCGCAGCACATTGGCCAGTACAGCTGCCCGGGTTGAATGCTGGCATCCACTTGGCGATAAAGTCACGCAACGCGAGATCTTGAGTATCTTGACTATGGCGATACAAGGCACGGTTAGGATTCAAAGTCGCTACAACAAGAGTACCGTCTGAATTCTTCTCACCATCTACACCATGACATCCAGCACAACCGCGTGAGTTATACAAAGACGCACCGTTAGACGCATTACCTACAAGAGAACTGCTGCTACTTGAACGCGCAGAGCTTGTTGTTGAAGTAGAAGATTTGCTTGAGCTAGTACCACCACTCGAGGCGACTGAAGAGGTGGTAGATGACGCAGAAGAACCATTTGAGTACACCAAAGTTACAAGAGAGGTAGCCACAGATGGGATACTATCTTTGTAGCTGATGACTTTATAGTTGTAGGTATCTGACGCAACAGACGACAAGCTATCAATGTACATTGAAGAATTTGATGCTAAATTGCTCAAAGTTGTCCAACGACCATCAGAACCCTTACGACGTACAGAGAAGCCACTTTCATCGCTGCTTACATCTGACCAAGTCAAGGTAGATTCAGCACTTACCTGACTAATTGTACCTGTAAAGCTTGCAGGAGTAGCTGGAGCTGTAGGCAGAACAATAGCCGCAACACTGTTTGTACTTTCGCGGTTAAGGAACATCTTGAAGTACACAGGAGTGTTTTCGGTGATATTGGTAGCACCTACAATCGCACGCAATGCCTCAACACCAGCACTCATATCAAAATAATCACTTCGGATAATGATTGGGCGACGTGGAGACACACTGATGCTAGTACTGCTATGCTTAACGATAGTGGCATCAAAGCTAATACTTTTTGTCACACCGTGAAGTATCAAAGTACCGGTCAACGTCTGCACTTGAATCGAGCCTACCTCTAATGCATCCAGCGCGTTGAGGTCCAAATCAGTTGTAAAGTTCAAGTCAGGCAAATAACTTGATTCAAACAACATGCTCTGCATACGTGATTCGCGAACGGTATTATTTGACGAAAGGCTGAGGAGCGGGATCGATAAAACCGCAGTACCGTTGGTAGCAATAGTTCCTTTCAACTGAGTGAAAGTATAAGGCTCAGCTGTGTTGGTATTTTTGAATACGACGAAATTGAACGTGGAATTCGTAGTATCCAATGACCAACGCGCTGCAGTTGCTGTTGAAGATGTAGAACTGCTTGAACTTCTGACGCTACTTACAGAAGAGGAGCTTCTAACGCTGCTCACTGAAGAAGAGCTTCTCGAACTCGTAGTCGAACTTACACTTGAGCTTGAGAGTATGCTTGAGCTAACAGAAGATGAACTGCCTGTACCACCACAAGTAGCCCCATTGAATGTGAAGCTAGTCGGCACCTGGCTAGTTGGATTATTGATTAGAAATCCAACTTTTACACTGCCGCCAGAAGCAAGGTTGCCGTTGTAGGAAGCATTTGAAATACAAACACTACCACTAGTAGGCGAAGCCACTCCATCCCACGCATTGTTAATAACTTCACCACCGGTGTAAGTCCAGCACACTTTCCAGCTGGTCACTGCGGAGCCGCCATTTTTGATGGTAAGACCTACCTGAGCGCCACTACCCCAGTTATTTTCGGTCACATAAGTGGCCGAGCAAGTGCTTTGTGCAAGGCTACTTGCCGAAGCAAGCAAGCCCAGGGAGAGCATTGAGAGTTTGAGTAAATTTTTCATAATAGATTCTCTTTAGCCTCGTCCGATTAGCGTGCGTTGAACACAAGCGCGAAGTCCACAGGCACTGCTGCACTGATTGAGCTCGCACCGACAAGGGAACGCAGGGTTTCCACACCTGTAGTCAGGTTGTAATCCGCAGCTTTGGTAAGCACGGGAGAAAGGCTTTGAACCAGAATTCGCGAACTGGAGAGCTTCTGCACCGAAACATTTGTTGTGACTGTTACACTCACCCCGTGTAAGTCTACGGTTGCAGTAATACTTGTTGTTGTCGCTTGACCAACCGAAAGAGAGCTCAACAACGTGCTTGGAACTGCCACACTTACAGTCGCTGTAGGATAGGTAGCTATTTCAAACAAATAGTCACGCATACGTTGATCACGGACCGTGTTATTGGTGTTAACAGAATTAAGATCTATATTCAGAACTGCTACGCCATCTTTACCGATGTAGCCACCAATAGTTGTGAAGTTATGAGCTTCAACAGTTTGGGTGTTTTTGGTGGTAACAAAGTTGAAGTAGGAAGTAGTAGTATCCAAATCCCATGCAGCATTTGCATTAGATGAAGCCACTGAACTCGCTACACTGCTGCGTACGCTTGACGAACTTGAGGCTACGCTTGACGGAGTTGAACTCGCTACAGAACTTGAAGTGCGTACGCTTGAAGCAACAGAACTGGCGACCGAAGAAGCTACAGAACTTGAAGTGCGTACGCTTGAAGCTACGGAGCTGCTTGAGCTAGTAACTACAGCTCCGCATCCAATTGGTTGAGTGGAAAGAACAATGTCGTCCATCCATACATCAGCCGTGTTTCCACTGAAGCTATGGAAACCGAGCATTGCGTAGTTGAACTTATCGCTCAACCAATCTGCACCCAATGCACCGTTATTCCAATCGCTAGCAGAAGTGATGGAATGTACTAAAGTGCCATTTACCCACATATACAATTGGTCGTAGCTGGTATCCGCGTAATATGCAGTTTCAACACAGTACCAAGTGTTAGCAGCCATTTGTGTACCGCTATACCACTGTGACATTCTAGGTGCTATGTTATCAGATGGGACATGGTTAGTACCCATAACACCCTTGATCTGTCCTACACGAATTTCATCATTGGCGTCTGCAGTCCTTTTGATACCCATAATATGTTCATGGTTATCACCAGCTTGGTTACCCATCGCCTTACTCATGTTTACATAAGCACGCATGTGCAAACGTTGCATACCAGACGGCAAGGAGCGAATGATTTGCGCTGGGTTTTGACCACCACGGAAGTGAATTGAATTACTGCCTGAGTAGGACTTACTGTTATCAATCAGAGCGTAGTTGCCAGAGCTTGCGGTGTTGTTGTTATTGAAGACCCAGCCTATAAAGTTACTCCAACCTGCAGGAGCAGAACCTACTGTGCCATTCTCAAAACCATCACTAACGAACACTCCTGCGCCTACCGATCCTGATGAGCTAGTAGTTACTGAAGACGACTTTGAAGTCGAGGCCACAGAGCTGGCAGGAGTCGAACTTGCTGAAGAGGAAGTGCGGACTGAGCTAGCAGTTGAGCTTGCAACCGAAGACGTGGTAGAACCACAAACTGTGCCAGTAACTGTTGGTATTTCCGCGGTTGAAGTACCTTTAGTACCTTTCGTACCCTGGAATCCGAACTCGACAGATTGGTTTGGAGCAATGCTTCCATTCCAGGATAAATTAGTTGCGGAATAAGGGTTGCTACCACTTAGGGTTGCATTAAAGCTGCTGGTGATACGATCACCACCGCTATATTGCCATCCCACAGTCCAACCACTGATTGCTGATGTTCCGGAGTTTGTTATTCTTATAACTCCACTAAAGCCTTCATTCCATTGATTGCTCACTACATACTGACAACCGGCATAGGCTTGGGTTGAGAGAACAGCAGTAGCCAGGGAAAAGCCCAGCGTGTAGAGAGAGCGGGCTAGCTTGCCTCTCTGACGCGGGTTGATCGCAGAGGCTGCAAAACTACTCATGGTGTCTTCCTCTTAAGTAAATTCCGAGCTAACTCGGTTAAGGGTTATCAACAGTTCCCAGTCGGATGACTGCGAGTTAGTCGAAGGGTAAAAAGCCCGATACTGCAATTCGAGCGGTTCAAACAAACTGCTAGATCTAAATTTTCGACACTCGCTCGGTCAGCGTTGGAATTGAATCCGAACGAGCCTGCTTGTTATCGTTTTTCTTACCAGAACCAGTGTCAAAAAAACTCAGGGCGTGGATCGCAATACAACCCACGCTACAGCCTGACATCAGGAATCCGATATACACGAACATGACATAGCCGAAATCAACGGTGTAGTTCCAAGGGCGGGCAATACCCAAGTAACAAGCAAACAGCCAGGACACAGTCGAGGTAGATCCCGTTAAAGCTACGAGTGTTTTTTCAATGTTTCCAAGCCCTAAGAGGCCACGCGGTGAAACCACACGAGGGAAACTAAAGTGATGTAAGAAAAATCCGTTTATTGTCAAAACCACAACAACGGCAAACTTCGCCCAAAGCTTTTGATTCAGTAAATATTCTCGGGGATTATCGAGATAACCCATCAACACCAGCGTCAAGCCACTAATCCAGAGCACTACCAAAGCTCGGGAAATTGTAGTTGCCGCTCGTTTGAGCTCATCAATTTCATTTGGTAACAAAGACTTGCCGCGTGTTTTAGCCAGCGCAAGATCCTGTATTAATAGAATGCCTACAGCTATGCAAGCGGAGATTAAATGAACATAAACAATTAAGGTTTTCATGGACCATCCAATTCTCTATTGAGTTTGTAAACAGTCAGATTCTCAGGTGAAACCGACTGGATTAGCGTTGTTTTTATAAATAACAAGCAACTGCCGCACTGCCTGCGCAAATAAGCACAACGATTTTTTGAAGCAATAGAAACCAGTACGCCCTGTGTTTTGACACAAAAACGAGTATGGTTGGTCGATGAATTTGTAAATTCCTGGAAACCCAAGAACCTACTGGCTACAACTTGCTATTAAAAGTCAGCTCTCACAGCTCGGTACAACTTGTAATTATATTTTTCATCGGCACTAACATCATTTAAAAAAGTGTTGCGCTCGCTTTTTAGTTATAATGATGCTTGCAAATGAGAAAAAAAATTGTATCCCAGCGCACAAAACCCCTAGTATTTTCAGGGAATAAAACACTGATCACATTTTTTCGACACAAAAAACATCATTTTCAAGATGAAAATAAGACCGACAACACAAGGATTTTCATCCAAATTTTTATTTGATTTGTAGAATTTAAAACTTAACTTTAACAATCAAAATTTATTGTAATTTTTTGTAAAACCATTTGTGGTTTTTAGCATCATCACTCTTCGTATTTAATATTATTGACTCGCTAACGAAGACCACGATAACACCTCAAACAAAAGAAAATCCTAGACACTTCTGGACTAATTTTTGTCATGTAAAAATCTTACCGCATTTAAATATAAAATGCTATTCATTAACCAAACTATACAAATAGTTGGTGTGAATGAACAATATGTCCTTTATTTGAAATAAATTTGAGGATGCAAATCTGTCTAATCCGAATAACTAATCTTATAATAAGCCTAAATGCCCCATAATAGCGGTCTTTAAGCACTTTCATATTGTTTAAAAGATCCACGTACATATTAGCTAAAGACAACTATTCGGCGCTTGCCGGAAGCTATAAACAAATAATCCATAATAATCATGCCCACCCCCATCCGTTAAAACAAATTAAAAATATGTCAAAAATTGCATTATCAATTTTCCGATATTTGACACTTCACTAATACCTTCACCTTTTAATAATTTAGCAATAATTCAATCATCTTTTTCATGACGTTAAACTCCGAAAACTCTAGCTACTCAACCTACCCCAGTCTCGCCTACTAAGCTCGCGACACCAGACTTGAATAAACTCTTACGCACCT
>CBHTVU010000172.1:0-9128 GCA_966096785.1 uncultured Gammaproteobacteria bacterium
AAACTTCGATCAATTCAATTATGACGCTTCTACAATTTCGTCATAGGGCGCTGGAAAATGCAGTTGGGTAATTAAACGTGTTTCCAGGGCCTCCATAACATCTGCTTCGTCATCATCGACGTGATCGTAACCGAGTAGATGCAAGGTTCCGTGCACTAGCATGTGTGCCCAATGCGCTTCCAGTGATTTACCTTGTTCATGAGCCTCACGCTCCACTACAGGTGCGCACACAACCAAATCTCCTAACAGGGGCACGCCCACTTCATCCGGAATTTCGGCGGGAAATGACAATACATTGGTTGGTTTATTTTTACCGCGATATTGTGAGTTCAGCTCCTGGCTTTCCGGTTCATCAACAATATAAACGCTGACTTCGGCCTGGTTAAGTTCATCACTGTGTAGTGCAGTCGAAATCCACAGTTCGATATTTTCTACACTTGGAATCTTTGTGCTGGAACTATTGACCTCAACATCTATTCGGTACGACATGATTTAGCTCGCATGACCGTTTGAATTATTGTGCGTTGGGTTGCTTGCCTCAAATGCCGCATAGGCTTCAACAATACGTTGCACTATGGGATGGCGAACAACATCTTTGGAATTGAAATGAGTGAAGCTGATGCCCGGAACATTATCCAGAACTTCCATAGCATGACGAAGACCGGAAGCTTGTCCGCGTGGCAAATCAATTTGCGTTGGGTCGCCAGTAATTATGGCGGTAGTTCCGAAACCAATACGCGTTAAAAACATTTTCATTTGTTCGCGAGTAGTGTTTTGGCTTTCATCCAAAATGACAAAAGAATTATTAAGTGTACGACCACGCATAAATGCGAGCGGAGCAACTTCAATGATTCCACGCTCCATTAATTTTCCCACTGTTTCGAAGCCCAACATTTCAAACAATGCGTCATAAAGAGGGCGCAAATAGGGATCAACTTTTTGTGCAAGATCACCCGGTAGGAACCCCAATTTTTCGCCTGCTTCCACAGCAGGACGCACTAACAAAATACGCTCAATCTCGTCTTTCAACAGTGCTTCAACAGCGCAAGCAACCGCAAGGTAAGTCTTACCTGTACCTGCAGGGCCTATGCCAAAGTTAATATCATTAGTCTGAACCGCCTTAACATAGCTAAGTTGATTGGCGCCGCGCGGTTTAATTGTGCATTTTTTTGTGCGGATCAATGTGACGCCATTGGACTCGGTTGCGTCGAGATCAATTTCGCGAGCATTTTCAAACGGAGTGTTCAGTTGTTCCATAAGGGCTTCAATACCTGATGTTTGCAGGGCGAGATGGATTTCATCGGGTGTTAATTCAGTGCTTGTGGTTTCGGCATACAGATGACGCAAAAGTTCAGCGGCAGTGCTGGCAGCCTCATGCTCCCCCAGCAGGGCAAATTCATTGCCGCGATTGCGTATTTCAATTCCGAAATGTTTTTCGATTTGATGGAGGTGCTGCCCGAGAAGACCACTGAGATTGGCAAGGCGACGGCTATCGTTGGGCTCCAGGCGTAACTGGATGGTTTCTAAAGTAGTAGTGGTCTGGTCAGAGCTACTTATATGGCTGTTCAAAGTGTTCAATAAACTCGTATGACGGGGATGGGTCAAAGACTAAACTAAAATCCTTGAGGGATAAAGGAGAAAAACCAGACTTAACCCGAATGGCATTTAATTCTTGTATCTGTGATGATCCAGGCGTCAGTGAGGATCTGCTTAAAATTGTTCAATCCAGACTTCCAGCGGGTTGGTGGGCGAATTTTCTGTGTAAGGGGAAAGGCTGCATTCCAGTCCCGACGCTGAGCGAGATACATTTACAGCACTACCGTGTCGCGCGGACCAAATAATAAAGGCGAACCAATCGACGTGAGAGTCTGACAGACTTGCTGTGCAGGGCGACGTCAGGAATTCCGTGAGCAAAAGGTCATTCTGGATTAGTGCTGTTCCTGTTTTGGTTAATTGGGCTTTATCGCCCAGTAGTTCAACAAGCTGCGCTATACCAGTAATCGTTGTACTGGTTTTAAAATGTTGTTCCAGCCATGCGAGTTGAATATGTAGTTTTTCACCAAATTCACCGGCGCGATTAGCTTCCGCGCTAACCAGTTCAGAATAATCCATCAATAACCAGTCTGCCTCCGGCGCTCTGGCACCGACTTCAAGTGCGGCCATCAAATAAGTATTCACAGCGTGGGCTGAGCTTGCAGCATCAAGGGTGCGGGAAATGGCGGAAAGCATTCCAATCCTGTGAGCTGTAGTCTGGCTATGACGTACCATGAGTTTTTCACGGACCAATTGATCTCGCTCTTTGCGAAGTGAAGCCAACTCCAGGATACTCTTTAACTCAATTCTCAGAGTATTCAAATCCAATGGCTTTTTCAGATAGCGGTGTATTTGGCCTTCATTAATCGCCTCAACGGTATTCTCCAATTCCGAGTAAGCGGTGGCCAGTATACGAATGATCTGCGGATAGCGCTCTTTGGAGTAACGTAATAATTCATTGCCATACTCACCTGGCATACGTTGATCAGACACAAGTATTAATAAGGTGTCAGCGTGTGCATCCAATACGCGTTTACCTTCTTCAACAGATGCCGCCGTAATCACGGGCGCCATGGTGTTGATGGCGCGTTGAAAATATTTAGCTGTAGCTACCTCATCGTCCACAAATAAAATAACGGGTGCTATGCCTTGAGCGTCTGTCATGAGTTACTCCGATGTTAAATTTTTACTGCCGGGAATGTCAAAGTTACTGTGGTTCCCTGGCCTAATTCTGAATGAATAGAGATATTGCCGCTAAATGCTTGCATGATGCGTTTGCACAAAATTAATCCCCAACCGCTGCCACCATTGTCTGCGTGAGTGGTGACTTGTTCGGTCAACAAGCGTGTGAGAATGTCAGGTGCTATGCCGCAGCCGTTATCAGAAATAATAATTTGAGGAATGTTGTCGTTTACAAAAATACGAATACTAATTAGAGGCGCAGGTTGCTCTTGAAGCGCGCGTAAGCTGTTATTTAAGATAGACGATAGTACGAGCGTTACAATATTTGATAGCACTTTGATAGCAAAGTCTTCACGAACATCGGTATGAATAAAACTACGCTGCGTGGGTGTTAAGGGGAACGTATCGATTAATGAAGCAAACAAAGTACGGGCACTTATTTCGGGGTGCGTGCTTGGTGTGTTATTAACGCTTTGGGCTGATGCCGTAAGAGTTGCAATCACCTTCATGCAATAGCGAGCGTTATTTTGCATTGCTGTAATGGCGGATTCAATTTCAATAAGTTCAGACACTTTAGGGTGCATTTCAGCAACAAGATTCTTGATGTAGTAAGCATAATTATTGATGGTTGCCAGCGGTGTATTAAGCTCGTGCGATAAAAATGCCAAGGTCTCATTGATAGCTACTAGCCGTTGCTTGTTGGTTGCTCTATCCCTTGCTAAATTGGTTGCCAGCTGCAGAACCTGACGTATTTGGACAGCGTTAAGCGGCTTTTCCAGAATGCGAAATACTTCGGAGGTGTTGACTGTGTCGAGTATAAGATCTTTATCAGCGTAGGCGGTGACCAATATGCACACTAAGTGGGGATAGCTAAGCGCGACTTCACGAAGCAAATCTCCACCATCTTTCCCTTTCATTCGAAAGTCAGTGACGACTACGCCCACGTATTCGCGGTCCAGAATATCTAATGCTTCGTCAACCCCGGGTGCGGTGATCACGTTAAATTCTGTTTCGAGCATACGTGCAAAATACTTGCATGCCATCTCTTCATCGTCGACATACAAAATAGTGGTGGCGAAGTGTTCAGAGTTTGTCATTAGTATCCCTTTCCGGTAGCACGTGGCAAGTCAAACTTCATTTTAGTCCATTCACCGAATTGGCTCTCTGCACTGAGTGTTCCTCCATGCCGCTCAATAATGCTATAGCTGATACTTAACCCTAATCCAAGACCCTGACCCACTTCTCTGGTGGTAAAAAAAGGTTCAAACACGCGCGACAGATTTTCGGGTGCGATGCCGGGGCCCGTGTCGTGTACACAGATGTGCAACCGATCATGAATCCATTCGGCCTCAATATGAATGTGTGGCTCTGGCCGATTTGCATTGCGCATAGATAGTGCTGCATTGCTAAACAGATTAATTAAGACTCCGACAATGGCTGCTTCATCACCTGAAACTAATGTGTCTTTGGGGAGCGATTTAGTAACGTTTATACCCTTTAATTCATGGCCCGTTAGGTGAATAGATGAGTTAAGAGCTTTTTCAAAAAAGAAAGGTGTTTCAATAGCTTTTCCGTCATCTGTTTTGCGATAGGCAAATGTTTTCAAATCAGAGATGATCAACTGAATACGACTCATGCCTTGTTTGGCGTCAGCTAGACACTCAGAAACAAATGAGCTTTCTTTTACTGCATTGTCTTCACTGGCGATATCAATTGCCATCATGCAAAAATTAAGTGGGTTATTCACTTCATGCAATAGGCCTGCAGAAAGAGTACCAATAGCAGCCATCTTTTCTTGTTGAAGCATGTGTCCCTTTATCTGTGCCAGATCCTTATTTTTTGCTTCTAGCAAAACATTTTTTTCCGCGACTTCAGCTTTTAATTGGAACAGGGTAAGTCGAGCTCTCTCATTGAATATCGTAAAAACAGTACTAATGGTAACTGAGAAAAAGAGGAACAATAAATTTACGACAAATGCACCCGCGAGTTTAAATGTCTCCGGATGATAAGAGCAGGCTATCAAATAAAGCAGAGACGTTAGCCCACCAAAAACAATTGTTTGCCAAAGCCCGAATGATAAAACTATCCCTGAAGCATAGACGGCAAGATGTAACCCAGAGCTGTATAAAGATGTTGCCCCGTCGGAATAACCGATCATCCAACAAATCATTAACTGGGGTAATAACAACCATAAAAACGTTAATTTTCTTACTTGTTGACTACCCCAGTCCGTATACAACAGCATCAAGATAGCTAAAATGAACAAGGAAATAATGAGACGACATATTCCAAAGGTTGTTTGCAAATCTGGATAAAGGCCGTAATCCAAACCTGCTCCTGCGAGGACCAGTACAATCCCAGTCCACGCACCCGCTCGACTAAAAGTTAATCGGAACACACGAAGATCATCTTCGTATCCTGAATAATACTTATAATTCCATTCATTTTTTTTCATTAGGAAACTGTAGTTTCGGCAAATACATTCACACCTGTAGTGTCTGTATAAATGGAATGTTCTTTTGACTCTGATGGTAGCAAATATTCCATTTTCGCTTCATCTCTATAGATTAAATACCACTCGAGTAAGTGCTCCATGCCAAATCTTTCTGGATTGCTGCTGTGGACGTTTGTAAATAAAATTTTGCCGTTTGGTCTTGTCCGTGAAACAAAATAAGATATTAATCTTGAGCAAACTTTATCGGACAAATAATCGAACAATCCTGCGCAATAAACTGCATCGAATTCATTTAGGCGAGAATTTTTTATATCTATTTTTCTTTTGAGCAAATGATGTACGGAGTCATGGACATATTCTATCGATGTCGGCCGCCCTGTTTCGGACATTATTGATGTCAGCTTTTCTCGTGTCCAAGCTAAAGTTTCATCACTGAAGTCAATGAGCTGAAAGGACAATACCTCTGGGTTGGGAAATGTTTGGAGGAAGCGTTGAATTTCAACGGCGGGGCCGCAACCAACGTTTAGAATTTTAAAATATTTACCTTCTTGCAAAGCAATGTTCGCAACTCGCGTTAAATAATCAACCAATATATCGATACGATTGACGTGAGCCACGGCTACCGCTGACTTTAAAAAAGCGGTATTTACAATTTGAAAATAAGTATTCGGGCCTTGACGGGGATCATCCAGCATTTGGTTAACCATCTGATAATCGCCCGCGTACCCTAAAGGTTTTACATAAGTACGAAAAACAAATGGCGCTCTGAGTAAGAACGGGTGAAGTGCTGCTTGAGCAAAAGCACGATGTGCTGATGATTCTTCTTGATCGACCAGCGAGGCTTCGTATTCAAACTTTTTTAAATATTCTTCCGTTTTTTCCGCCAGCGGAATCGCCAGCTCGTAAAAATAATCCTCTTGTAATTTATTGTCGCTTTTAGGCAGATTATCCGATAAATCTACTTGCTCGACCCATCTTGATGCGTCCGACAAAAACGCAGTCATTTCATTGACGACTAGTTGGTAATCTTTGCGAATTTTAAAACGCTCAGCCCATCCGTTGACAAACGCTTGCGCTTCACTTCTAACGAGGTCTGGAGTGACCATTGTTATATTCAGCTCGCTCCATTCATCAATCAAAGTGACAGATACAATTGCGGTTAAGCCTGTGTTTACAATATTTGTAATAACTGCCCGGCCCGTGTAAGCATTTCTGTCGCCAAGTCGAATGTTCAAGTTACTTAATACTTCACTCACTTGAACAATTGAATAGGGGTTATAAACCTCCATAACAAGACTTTTGCGTTGCAGATTAATAATTGTCCCTCGCGCTGATTCACCTTGCGAGTTACGAAAGCCAACCATTGGATCGATTTGAGTTTGTGAATACACAGTACGCTCTAGTTTTACAGGATAAAAGTAAAATGCAGGATTGAAACAAGGGCGTAATTAACAAATCACCTTGTAGACTTGTAATCTCTTTACTTAAAAAGAGGCACTTAATGTGATATCGAGTCTAGTAAATTTGACGTTCTTTGACAAACAATTTTCACAGCTAGCGAATAGCTTGTATGACCTAATTATAGAAGCGGGATAATAACGGATTAGGTAATTAGATGGGGTGTTCTATCTAGTTTCGGTTCTTGCGTTTTTTTGCGACCCACTGGGGTATATCATCCAGCGGGCATTAATGTTGAATTCGGTCACTTCCTTGTTTTACTTAACCCAATCTTCGTCCAACTCGGAAGCAATCAAAATCCCACGTAATGAATTTGTAAGCGCTTCTTCAATAACTATGTCGGCAAACTTGCCGATCAAGTCAGTATTATCACAACGAAAATTGACGACCCGATTGTTTTCTGTACGGCCGGAAAGCTCTCCGGGATCTTTCCTGGAATAACCGGTCACCAGAATTCGCTCGGTGTTGCCAACCATGCGCCGGCTAATTGCCATGGCTTGTTGTATCAAGCGGTCCTGCAATATAGCCAGACGCTGCTTTTTAAGCTCCTCAGGTGTTTCATCGATCAAGTCTGCGGCAGGAGTGCCTGGGCGCGGGCTATAGACGAAGCTAAAAGATGTATCAAAATCCATTTCATGGATGAGTTTCATGGTCGCTTCAAAATCTGCCTCGGTTTCACCTGGGAAGCCCACGATAAAATCGGAGGAAAAACTTATGTTCGGGCGATTCTTTTTGATTTTGCGAAGTTTGGATTTGTATTCCAGAACGGTATGACCACGTTTCATCGCCATTAAAATACGATCGGAACCACTTTGCACTGGCAAGTGCAAGTGACTTACCAATTCAGGCACTTCGTTGTAAACGTCTATAAGCGCATCGGTAAACTCGACCGGATGCGACGTAGTAAAGCGAATACGGTCAATTCCGTCGATCGCAGCTACGCGGGTAATTAGCTCTGCCAAATCCATGATGGTGCCATCGCCATTATCGCCGCGGTAGGCGTTAACGTTTTGCCCTAATAAGTTGACTTCACGCACGCCTTGTTTGGCTAGGTGGGCAACTTCGGCCAATACATCAGCCACCGGGCGACTAACTTCTTCGCCGCGCGTATAAGGAACCACACAGAAGGTGCAATATTTAGAACAGCCTTCAATGATGGATACGAATGCGCTTACGCCATCAGCATCGGGTTGAGGGAGTCGGTCAAATTTTTCGACTTCTGGGAAGCTGATGTCCACAACTACAACGCCGTTCGCTTTTTTGGTTTCCATCATTTCAGGCAGGCGATGTAAGGTTTGCGGGCCAAAAATCAAATCTACATGGGGTGCGCGCTTGGCGATTGCAGCACCTTCCTGGCTGGCCACACAGCCACCCACACCAATAACCAAATCTGGATTCTTCTTTTTCAGATGTTTCCAGCGGCCCAATTCATGAAACAAACGCTCCTGGGCTTTTTCGCGGATCGAGCAGGTGTTAATCAGAATAACATCCGCGTCTTCAGGATCTTCAGTAGCCACCATGTTGTGAGATTCGCCCAGCAAATCACGCATGCGCGACGAATCGTATTCATTCATCTGACAACCATGGGTTTTGATGTAAAGCTTTTTGGTGGGTTTTTCGGTGGTAAACATGGAGCCGGCCTGCTTGAAAAATATACAAAAAAAGAGGCGCGCATTATAGGGTAGTTAGCGGGGGAAACCTATAGCATCTGTCTGTTAAGTGACGGTTAAGGTTGAGGTTTTTCTAATAGGATTCGTGCGGATAAATCCGGTTTTGAGTGAGCAACAATGTTTAAACGCGAACTCAAACACCTTTTTTCAGCGAAATATAGGGATAATCCGCGCCGCACGCGGTGTGGATCCTATATAGCACGTCCACTGGCAAATCTTAATGAACGCAACTTGTAATGAATGCACCCTGTAATGAAAGCACTTGGAGATTTTATGAAAACTACAAAACTGGCGAAGTTATTTTTGGCCTCACTCACTTTAGTTGGTGTTAGCGCCACAGCTGCTACTAATTCCGCTCTTAGCTATAACTACGCTGGCCTGCAATATGTTAGTCAGGATTTGGATGATTTTGATTGCGACCAAGACGGTTTGAACCTTTACGGCAGCCTGGAACTCACCGACGAGTTTTTTGCACGCGGATCTTACAGCGATCTGGGCGGCAACAAAGGTTGTGGTTCTGAAACTGTAAGTATCGGTGCTGGTTACCGCACCGCATTTAGCAGCCAATCAAGTGTTTACGGCGTATTGAGCTTTGAAGATACCTCCGTTGATCACGGTGATAGTGATTCAGGTCTGGTCATAGCAGCCGGGATTCGTACTTATCTGGCCAGCAACCTTGAAGGTAGAATTGAGGTCGCGCATCACACTGCATTTGACGGCGATACGGAACTTAACGGCGGATTGGCCTACTGGTTTGACCCACGCTTTTCTCTTACCGGAGATGTGAGTATAGGTTCAGACCAAACGACATTTGCTGTTGGCGCACGTAT
>CBHTVU010000173.1:0-9075 GCA_966096785.1 uncultured Gammaproteobacteria bacterium
TTAAGAACTTTTCCATCTTCAGCGATTTGAGCCGCAGCAGATTATCCTTTCGTTGGCTTAATTAAAAAACCCCCGCTACAGGGGGGTGCAGCGGGGGTTTCGAGTGGGTACCTATAGGGCTACAGGATGCGCCCTTTCGGTAAATGCGGTGAATTATCCCTTTCATTCCTAAGCAACACTCTCCGAGTGTTCTCGTCCCTAGGCATGCATTATTGTTAATTTGAGAATCGCGCTCTAGTGGCTTAGTTCGCTATTGTTTGTAAGACATATCTCACAGGCGAGATTAAAATTTATACAAAACTTTTATGGTCGCCAAGGGTGGGGGACAGGTTTATAATTGGCCGCACTTATCATTTTTCGAGATTATCATGGCCGTTAAAAAGAAAGCTGCTGACTTTGAACAGTCGCTCAACGCACTTGAAGAGCTTGTTAATAAGATGGAGCAAGGTGATCTCACATTGGAAGAGTCATTACTAGCCTTCTCAAATGGCATTCAATTAACGCGTGAATGTCAAACTCGCCTGGCAGAAGCAGAACAACAAGTCACGCTTTTATTGGAACAGCAAGGGGAGATTGTGCTCACTGAGTTCGACGTGAGCGACACTGAATGATCCAAGATTCCAATCAAGCACTGACGAATAAACGTGAAGGAATTTCGCTTAAGGATTTTATTTGTGCAGCACATGAGCGGGTGGATGCTGCCTTAAATGAATTCTTACCGATTTCTCAGGATTTAACACGGCTACGCGATGCCATGCGTTATAGCTTGTTTAACGGTGGCAAGCGTGTGCGTCCTACCTTGGCTTACGCTAGTGCTCTTGCAATAAACGGGAATGCTTTATTAACTCATCTCTCCGTGCTTAATCGAATAGCCTGCGCCCTGGAAAGTTTGCATTCCTATAGTTTGATTCATGACGATTTGCCCGCGATGGATGATGATGATTTGCGTCGCGGAAAACCTACTTGTCATATCGCATTTAACGAAGCAACTGCGATTCTTGCGGGTGATGCTTTGCAAACTTTTGCGTTTGAATTATTGAGTGAAGCAGAATCCGTTGATTCGACCATTCAAATAGCGCTTGTGCGCCAACTGGCCGGGGCTTCTGGAGTTCGCGGCATGGTTCTAGGTCAGGCAATTGATTTAGAAGCTGTGGACACGCTCATAAATATCGAGCAACTTGAAAATATGCATCGCCACAAAACTGGCGCTCTCATTCGTGCCAGCGTGAGTATGGGGGCGACTGCGCTTGGGGCGACAAGCGCCCAATTAAAAGCACTTGATGAGTACGCTTCTGCTATAGGTCTCGCTTTCCAGGTACAAGACGATATTTTGGATGTCATTGCGGACACCGAGACACTTGGCAAACAACAAGGTGCTGATATTGCGCGTAATAAACCGACTTACGTTGCACTTTTAGGTTTGGATGGCGCCCGCGCAAAAGCGCAAGAATTACATCAACAAGCGCTTGTTGCTCTAAAAGATTTTGATGAAAGCGCAAATTATTTGCGTGCGCTCTCAGCTTATATTATTGAGAGGGGCAATTAACCCCCTCCCAACCTCCCCCTTGAAAAGGTGGAGGGGTTGTAACCCTACTGAATACAAATCCTTCCCCTTGAAGCGGGGGCGCGCAGCCGAGAGGGTTAGGATGGGGTTGACGGAGAAAATTCTTACTCTTAACAATTTAGCAACCAAAAATATTTAATTATGCGCATCCCAAGAGTTTTCACCCATCAAGCATTAACTCCCGATACCACTCTCGCATTAGCCGAACCTCAATCCCATTATTTGAGTAAAGTGTTACGCATGCAGGCTGGACGTGAATTAATTTTATTTAATGGCGAGGGTGGTGAATACAGCGCAGAAATTTCTGAAACTCATAAAAAACATGTAGATGTATTGGTGAAAGATTTTTTTCCGGAAAATCGTCAATCGCCTTTGCATTTGGAGCTTGCGATTGGTGTGTCTCGCGGTGAGCGTATGGATTGGGTTTTGCAAAAAGCGACCGAATTAGGTGTAACGAAAATTACACCCTTAATTACCGAGCGCACGGAAGTAAAACTGAATAATGAACGCGCTGATAAAAAAATGGAGCATTGGCAACAAATTATTATCAGTGCTTGCGAGCAATGTCAGCGCAACTTATTACCGGAATTATCCGAACCAAAATATTTCTCCGACTGGGTCAACACTTGTGATGCAGAATTAAAATTTGTTTTGCATCATCGTGATAATCAAGGGTTTCCGGAAAATAAAACCACTCAAAGCGTCGCACTTTTAATTGGCCCCGAAGGTGGATTGGATGACAATGAAATCACCCAGGCGATTGAACAACATTTTTCTCCTTTGACTCTTGGGCCGAGGGTCTTGCGCACTGAAACAGCGCCGATGGCTGCGATTAGCTTGGTGCAATATTTGTGGGGAGATTTTTAAAATTTAATGTTTGATCATAAAAAAGCGCTCAATTTTTTATACTGAGCGCTTTTTTAAGGTTCTATTGCACTTTATCTGCAACCGTTAACTGCTTTCGTGTTCCAATGTAATAAAAATAAAATGGTCGTGAACTAGTGGGAATGCAAGTACCTTCGCGTTCAGGTTCTTCGTCATACCCAAGACTTACAGCTACACTAACATTTGATAAATCCCTTACCGATATATTTGAATTGAAGGACAAATGCGCATTGCAATTGTTGACCACACCGTCATCAATCAATATAACCTGGCCCACCTCGAAATCCACCGAATAAGTTGAGGGTTGCCCTATATAGGCAGTCGCCCATTTGTTGTATGTGGTTTCGTCGCGAATTACTTTGTAGTTTTTATCATTATCCTCAAGGCTGCTCGCTGCACTGGTAGCAGAAACAATTAGATCAACACCGAAGCCTGAAGAACTGCTCGAAGTTGCACTGCTTGATGAAGAGGAACTAGACGAGCTACTATTTGATGACGACGTCGATGAGCTGGAATAACAACTACTTGAGCTAGACGAACTACTTGAGCTTGTACTTGAACTACTGCTGGAATCTGATGATGAACTACTACTTGAGCTTGAGCTTGAGCTTGAGCTTGAACAATTAGTTTTAGGCGGATTAAACGGCGTAGTACGCTCCGCGCCACAACCTTGCAATAGCACAACAGATAATAAAAAAAACGCTAATGCGTTTAGTAAATTTGGTCGGTGATAAGAAAAATTATTCATTGCTGTGTAAATAATCCAAAAATGTTTGTTCGATTGCGGTGACATTAGGAATGAGCGTGTATTCACCGGCCCAGGAAACATGCATTAAATCGTAACGACGGGTTTCAGCATCCTCACGCGCACTGATTTCATCTTCACTAACACGAGCGAGGCGCGGCAAACCCTGCGTCAGGATAGCAATAAATGGCAGGTCATTGTGCAAACCAGTCGTATTTAATACGGCAAAACGCGCACGATTGTGAATGCTTGGTACTGCTTCATCATTCAATGCTTCCAATGATAATAAAGGTACGGTCAATTCCCGCCACTGAAAATTCCCCATATACCACTTGGGCGCATTTTCAATATTTTGCACGGGTGATGACGGAATAATTTCTGCCACAGTCACGTTTGGCAGGAGAATACTTTGATTCTGCAAAGGAATCAAAAGACTCGCCACTTCTTGAATTTTTTTATGTTCAATTCTTTTGGGTGCTCTCATCCGAGACGCTCCTGTTTTACATTTCGTATTCAACAACGAAGCGCTGATTTATTCAGCGCGGAAAATATTGCCTAACTTTTTTCGGGGTTTTTAATTTCGCTAATTCGTCAGCCAACTCAAGTGGCGATCCAATAAAACTTACAGTTCCCGTCGCAATAGCCGCGTCCGGCATTGCGGAGATGGTACATTGTTCCGGTGCCTGCACCCACACTTTTCCGCCCTGCTGTTTTATCAAACGGCAACTAGCGGCTCCATCATCGCCCATACCTGAAAAAACTATAATGCCACAATGCTTACGGTATACACGCGCAACATTGGCAGCTACTTGATCAATCGATGGCGAATAGTATCCACTCCATGGTTTTTTATCGACTACCAAAGTGCCGTTGTAATGAATATTTACGCTGCGATCAGATGTAATTAAAGTAATTGTATTATTGCTCAGCACTGACCCTTGTTTAGCAACGCTGGCGGGATATGATCCCGAACTACTCATCATTTTGACCAGTGTTTCAGCTTGACCACTGTCAATATGTTGTACATATACAAACGCAATTTTGAGTGCGGGCGGCAACCGCTTTAGAAAATCTTTTACCGCAGCTGGTCCACCCGTAGACGCCGCCAAAACCCACACTTCACTCGCACCTACATATGTCTGTAGCGTTATGTCGCCATTCAATCGTTCCAGGCGTTGCAGCATTCGGCGAACCCAATCGTGGTATTCAGGGCTACCCTGAGTGAGATCGCGACTGTCATTAACGATTAAGGGTACTTTGGTTTGTTCAAGTAAGGTATCCAGTAAGCTGACAAGTGCAGCCTTTTGGTCACGGTCTTCATCACCTTCAGGATCATTGACATCTACGACCCACGCATCGACCTTTTGTTCAAGGCTGGGTAGGGCTGCATTTATTTTTAATACAGAAGCAAAGCCAATCGTATGACCCGCTTGCACTACCATGTCGCCAAGATATTGGTGCTTCAGCGAACTATCCACCAATATCCCAATGCTAAGTCCCGACACTTATCTAACCTCTGCAATTAACCCTGTAATTAACTAAAAGGTTTTGTAACCTCACTATGCCAAAACCAACATCTGCGATCCAGCACGGTCACATAGACTCCTTAATTGTTTTTTGCAGAGCTTTTAATCAGCTCCTGAATATTGGATAACAGCAAATCCTCCTGATAAGGTTTACCCATATATTTATTAACACCCAACTCAAAGGCGTGCTCACGGTGTTTTTCACCAGTACGCGATGTGATCATAATGATCGGAATATCACGCAGTCGTGAGCTGGTACGAACATTTTTGGCCACTTCGAAGCCATCCATACGTGGCATTTCGATATCCAGCAGCATTACATCAGGAATATGGTCTTGCAGGAGTTGCAGCGCTTCTACACCGTCTTTAGCAGTGATAACGCGGAAACCTTCGCGCTCCAGGAAACGACCCGTCACTTTACGTACAGTTACCGAGTCATCCACTACCATGATGACTTTTTCAGCCTGATCTTCTTCGACCGGAGCAACAGGCGTTGTATCCAGCAATACGGCGCGATTCAAGCCTAGAGCCAACTGCTCACGAATCAGAGCATGTAGATCAAGAATCACAACCACGCTACCGTCACCAGTCACTGTCGCACCTGACACACCGCGTACCGAGCTAAATTGAACGCCAAGAGTTTTCACCACGATTTCACGCGAACCCAGCAAGCGGTCCACTTGCAGTGCTACGGTGTTTTCGGTGCTGCGAACGAGAATGACAGGCAGCGGCAGGGATTGACCATCCAGTTTGGGAGCTGCATCGCTATCCAGCATATTACCCAGATAGCGGACCAGATAATTGTCGCCAGCGTAATCAAAACGCGCTTCAGGATCTTGATAGTAATGTTCCAGCTCAAACGGGCTGACCCGGACTATACCCTCAATCGTGTTAAGCGGAATTGCATAGAGATCGTCGCCAATTTGTACCATCAAGGCGCGGTTCACAGACACTGTAAACGGCAAGCGAATCGTGAACTCAGTGCCTTCACCCCAACGCGAATCAATAAACATGGCGCCGCCGAGTTGTTTGATCTCGGAATGCACCACGTCCATGCCTACACCACGGCCAGAAATTTGGGTAACTTTATCGGCAGTACTGAAACCAGCGTGCAAAATAAATTGCATTAAATCCTGATCGCTCAAAGGCGCATCTTCCGCCATTAAGCCGCGTTCAATTGCTTTTTCACGCACACGTTGCAAATTGATACCGCGACCATCGTCCGCTAACCGCAGCATTACATCGCCGCCTTCACGGCCGAGGCTTAATACTATGCGGCCTTCAATCGGCTTGCCCGCTGCAGCGCGGGCATCAGGTGATTCAATACCATGGTCAACGGCGTTGCGGAGCATATGTTCGAGCGGTGCGACCATACGCTCCAATACCGTACGGTCCAATTCACCTTCAACGTTATCTAATTCAAAATCTACTTCTTTGCCTAATTCAGTTGCCGCTTGACGAACAATACGGCGCAGACGCGGAACCAGACGCGAGAAGGGCACCATGCGCGAACGCATTAAGCCTTCTTGCAGATCTGTATTAATTCGGGATTGCTGCAACAGAAGTGTTTCGGTATCGCGAGTTTTATCTGCGAGGGTATATTTCAAATCCATCAAGTCGGAGGCTGATTCAATCAGCGAACGCGACAGTTGTTGCAATTGCGAGTAACGGTCCATCTCAAGTGGATCAAATTGCTCGTGTTGCATCATTTGTTCCTGACGGAACAATACTTGCGCCTCGGTTTCAATATCCAGACGACGCAACTGTTCTTGCAGACGGTGAATAGTCGCGTCCATCTCCTCAATCGAACTGCCCAAGTCACTGACTTGTTGCTCCATACGACCACGGCTGATGGACGTTTCACCCGCGAGGTTTACTAATTCTTCCAGCAATTCCGCGGAGACTTTTACAACTTCCTGCGGGCCCGCGCGGCGTGCAGCTAAGTGTTGTACTTGCGCTGGACCAGATGGACCCTGGTGACTACCACCAAATTCTACTCCCGGGATTTTTGGCAAAGGTGCGCTAGGTGCTTTTGGTTTTGGCGCGAATGTAAGAACGTTGGGCTTTTTGTTGGGATCGACCGGGTAAGAATCAATTTCTGAACGATCGTTATCCACCACCAAGCTTGGGCGACTGTACTCAACTTTTGGTGCTGACTCTTCTTCGACAACGACTTCGAATTCTTCTTCCTGCTCTTCAACGTCAGCTTCAGCGACTTCTATCGATTCTTCTGCAATCTGCTCAACCAAACCATTACGTACCGCATCCACACCGGAATGCAACTGATCTTGATAAGTATTCAACTGCTTGAAGAAGTTTTGATCGAGCTCTGCATCGGCGTCCATTTCGATCAACATGGTTTCATAATCGTGCGATAAATCGCCCAACGAACTTAAACCAGCTAAACGTGCACCACCTTTGAAGGTGTGCAAACAACGTTTTAATTCTTCAACACTATCTGTATTACTCCAATCTTCTTGCCATTCGTGCAGCGCACGCTCCATATCTTCGAGCAGCTCAACAGCTTCTTCGATAAAAATTTCAATAATTTCAGGATCGTAATCCTCATCATTGACATTATTAAAAGATCTTTGTTGCTGTGCAGCAGGTTGCTGCGTTTTGACAACAGGTGGAGCAATTGGCTTGTGAACAATCGGCTCAACGGGCGCTTGTAAAACGATTTCCTCTTCAGCCTCGTCGCTGATATCAGATTCATCTTCAAGATCTACATCATCGCTATAATCTTCATCGATTAAATCGGCATCAACTTCATCGACGGCTTCATCTTCAAGAATTAGCTCTTCTTCAAAAGCAACAGGCTCATCCTCTTCGTCGGATTCCCATTCAATTTCATCGTCGACATTTTCCAATGCAACAACCTCTTCAACCTCAAGGCTGTCTACATCAATACCCTCGACAATTTCTTCTGCATAATCTGCTTGATCGAGAATTAATTCTTCAACTTCAAAAGCTTCTTCTTCGGAATCAATATCAGAAATCTCACCAGGTAATTCCAGTGTAATTTCTTCAGCATCTTCCTCAGCTTCGATCTCTAACTCATCGGAATCCACAACATCAGCATCTTCTTCTGAAGATTCAATATGGAAAGACTCAGCATCCGCAACATCCGCGTCCGACAATAAAGGTATGCTGTCACCTTCAAGATTGAGTTCTTCGCCAAGATCCAATACATCATTCGCCGATAGCGTAATTTCCTCAGCATAGCCGTCATTATCGTCATCAATGTGAAGCGTATCTTCAAGTGCAGACTCTACAACACTTTCATCTGTAACATCGAAGCCGCTAATTTCTTCTGACTGTACATCTTCATAATCCACAGATTCTGCCAAAGGCAAGTCAATAACATCTTCCTCAACTTGCTCATTGAGTTCTGGAACGCTTTCGAATTGGCTTGTTGGAAGCTGCTCAAGTATTTCTGTTTCGGTAGTGGTGTTTTCTTCCGCATTCGCAGAAGCTATTAGAGCATCCAATGACTCCAAAATAGGCGCGGGAGCATTTATCAAGTTTTGCCCGGCGGCTATGGCATCGACCATATCCAGCAGTGCAACATGTGCCGAGTTTAAATCACGACATAATGATTCAGAATAATTCAAACGCTCGGCCAAAATATTTATGTAAACCTGCTCGAGCTTTTCACCGAAACTTGCCATTACGGGTAAGTACGCGTGATGCGCACCGCGGTTTAAATTACGCAGTTCTTCCAAAACAGGTTTTAACACAGCGACTTCTGCAGGTGCTGCCTGCCACTGCGCAATAATTTTGTCGGCATTCAGTAGCAGATTCATTTCCTCTGCCATAAAAATAGACAACAATTCTGGGTCTACAGCCCGCTTGCCATGCTCGTCTAATTCCTGCTGACGCACCAGTGGTGCAACATGCATTTCACGCAGTTCATGTACGCGTGCCGTGAATTGATGCAACCGTGGAATTTCAACACGATTACCTTGTTCAATTTGTTTGAGACCTAATTGCGTATAACTCACCGCATCGCGAAGCAACTGCAAAATATCGTCGTTAATAACAACGTGATAAGACCGCAATTCCTTAACAAATTTTTCAAGCGGCGCTGCAAGCTCGGCAATAGGAGTAATTTCCGCCATATGCGCACTACCTTTTAAGGTATGCAATGCGCGTTGAACTCCGTCGCTTGGCGATTCATAAACAGGCGCTTCAGCCTCCATGTGCGCAATAAATTCTTCCAGAGTTTGCAAATGTGTTTGTGCTTCTGCACTAAAAATATCCCACAACTGTGCATCGGAATCGTCTGCAGATTCTTCTGCTGAAGTGGTGTCGTCACCAACGTATTCATGTGCTAATTCAGTTAGCGCAGTTTC
>CBHTVU010000174.1:0-9031 GCA_966096785.1 uncultured Gammaproteobacteria bacterium
GCTTCGCCTCTACCCACTGCTTGCAAACGTGTTGGGTCTATACCTTTGCTCGCAATGTAATTTTTAACAGAGTTAGCACGGCGTTCGGATAATTTTTGGTTGTAATCCGGTGAACCGAGGCGGTCTGTATAGCCCACGATAACGATTTGCTCTGGTGCGCCTTCCGTTTTAAGTGCGGCAGCAATTTCGTCCAACTTCGGTTGTGGCATGTGTAAGGTTTCACTGTCGAAGCCAAACAATTCCGTTGACGATAAGGTGTATTTTTCAAAGCGTGGTGCTGGCGGCGGTGGAGGTGCTACAACAACTGGTGCGGGCGGTGGCGGAGCGATTACAACTGGGGCCGGAGCTGGCGCTGGTTTAGCGCCAAAGCGATATACAACGCCGAGTGAATATAAATCAATATTGTCGTGGTCGCTGATTGCATCGCTAATGACGTAGCGCTCTGCTTCAAGTCGCATTGCAAATGAATCCGTAAAGTTATATTGCAAACCTACGCCTGCTTTTCCAAATGTATCGCGATCGCTCAATTTGCCGCCGAGTACAGCTGCCGCGCCAGTTCCCCAGAAAGTATCTTGCGTGAGTGCGCGAGTTACGCCGAGGCGACCAAACGCAGAAAAATTATCGGTGAAAGGAACATAACCTACAGCATCGAGATTAAAGCCTCTCACTTCTATATTGGCATGGAGCAATCCATCGGGTGAAGTAATTGCGTTGAATTGCGATTCACCCAAGTCAAAGTAACCACCCTCTAATGAAAGATAGCGATTAATTTGGTAGCCAAGGTAAATTTTACCTTCACCATCAATAACATTGTCATCAAGTAATCTTGCAGAATAACCTGGCGCTAACACATCCTGGGTAATTTTATACTCGTTAATACGCGCTCGTGATTGGCCGACGTTGCCGCCTATATACCAACCAGATTCGTTATCGGCGAGTGCTACTGAACTTGCGAAGCTAGTTGCAATGGCAATAGCTAATAGTGATGACTTTTTTAAAAATTTCATGTGTATCCCCAATAATATGTAACAAAGTTTTATAGGTGCGTCGGTGTCCAAATTGGACTACTTAACGTTTAAAATTCGTATTCGAATATGATGTCTGTCATCGCGTGATTAAGGGAATCATTGATACAACACGCAAACATGCATTCATAATTTTTAAAAGTTAAGTGCTGGGCGCAATAATAGAGAGACACAAACGCCATCTCGGTTCGCCTGCCAACATAAAAGCGAAACAGGAGTGATTTAACTGATTTAAGTTCCGCAGATGTAAAAAGTATTTTGACGGGAAAGATTACATTTAGGAGTAGCGATTAAGATTTTCATAAACAGACTGATGAGGATCCCGGCAGGAATTTTGGGATTTCTACAAATACAAGCGAACACGTGGGAGGGAATCCAGAGTTTTTATCAGTTGTCGTCAAAAGCCCTGTTCCAATGTTAAAACGAAGCGTATATTTTTATCTCCTAACAACGCTCTCGCGTCCCTCATAAGTACATCAACGCTCACGTAATTCTCGTCGACGCTCGCGTCGTAAATTGTTTCTCTAAAACGGATATAACGGAGATTTCATATGAAAACTATAAAATTCTTAAGCGCAATATTTTTGTTCATTACATCGACCTGTGTAAATGCAGTCATTATCGACATTGACTATCGCGGTTGGGTTGGCGTTGATTATTCCGACGAGGGCGTGTGGAGTAAGGATATGTGGCAGAGCGAGGTGACGGGCAAGTTTTGGTATGACACCGAGCTGGCACCGGCGAGAGCTCCTGTTGATCCTGATTATCCAAACTACTATTCCTATAGCAGTGCAACGAATTCATGGTTGAACATGGTTATGTATATTGATGGAAAAGTGTTTGATATTTCGAAGCCGGAAGGTGGCAGCGCTGAAATGGATGAGGCATTGGAAGAGATAAATTTTAATGTCGAATCCGGTTATGTTCGCATCAACAAAGAAACGCTGGAGGGTGATCTCTCAGGCGACTATTTAAAAAAGGAAGTTGATATAAGATTGAATAGCATCGATGGTCTAATTTTGCAAAACAGTTTGGAGCAAAGTTTTTCCTGGAACGAAGATTCATGTTGCAGCGACATGTATTTTGTATTGTGGGGAAGCAAAAATGGCAATACTTACAGGTCAACTATGGAGTTAGCTATCACATCACTTACTGCGACGATTCGCCCCGCTTCCGTGCCAGAACCTTCTTCGCTTTCATTATTATTTCTTGGAGTGATCGCATTAGCATTTCGTCGTCGCAAACAAAATATTGAAAACACTAAAACTGTCTCTTTGCGATAATATATAATCTTAATTTTAAATATCGTTTAATGCGAGCACGTAATTTAACCAAAGGAATAGAAATCAAAATGAAAAAAATAGCATTGTTGTGTTTATCCTTGACTATGTTCGGGTGTACTTACAATTCGAAAACACACGAAACCCGTTTCACTCCGCTCGGTGCAGAGGTTCACGAATTTGCTGAGACAGCTGCAACTGGTGTCAAGGAATGCGGGGTAGCTAATAGTAAAGGTTGTGAAACAAAAACGTCTCATGATGACTACGAGCAAAGCAAACTAAAGTCTATGAGCAATGAAGAGCTTGAAGAATATGTAAAAAATAAATCTAAAGCTAAATAATTTTATTGTTATAAAGTCTAATCAGGGATATAAAGACGATTCGGCGGTTATTGGTGTGATGATCTAGCCATACCTAATTTGAAGGGATAAATGAGATGTTCGAGAAAAACAATAAAAGTACGGATTCAGAAAATAAGAAGTCTTCAGTTTTACTAGGTAAACTTTCTACGCTGTTAATAGTTCCAATTTTTTTAGCAAGTTGCGGTGGCGGGTCTTCACATCATGATAAATCGGTGACATCGTCTTCCCTATACTCCATGTCTTCCTCTTCAGTTATTTCAATTCAACCACCTGTTTCATATAAAGTTTCTGGTGGTTGCGCTGAGGGCAGTCCCTACTCTTTAACCATAACAGGCGGAAATCTTGTAAGCGCCGATCACTTGGAAAAAATGATATGCAATTTTTTTTCAACTTACCCGAAGATAGTGGCTCTGCTCAATCCAAACGCATCCAAAGATGTTAAATTCAGTTTCGATCCTAATTCGCCGTATGTTGCAGCAGCTTACGGAACCACGGTTGTTTATTTAACCTCCTATCTTAGAGAGGTACCTAAAGACACTGATATTGTTGTTCACGAAACGACGCATGTGGTGCAAGCTGAATTAGTACCAAAATTACCAAGTTGGATTATCGAAGGAACGGCTGATTTTGTGAGGGATTTATATGGTGTGGATAATAAAAATGACGGCTGGTCCATTCCAAGTCGGTATGTAGATCGTAAGAAACACTATACAGTTGGATACGGTGATGCTGCAGCTTTTTTTAAATGGATCGATGCGGTCTACCGTCAAAATGAATTGCCAGTTGCAGCGGCCATTAGTTTATCAACACTTACCAAAGACTATACCGATGAAATATGGGTTGATTTGACGGGAAAGAAATTGGACGTCTTATGGTATGAATACATGAACTTTCCTGTTACAGCACCTTTTACAACAGGTGTATCCGTGTTTAACGGCGAGAATTTCACAGGGCACGAAGTTAAATTAGAGCGAGGCAATTATGATTTACAGGATTTGCTTTCTCTCGGGGTAACGGATAATCAAATCGCCTCAATCAAGGTACCTGAAGGTTATAAACTTAAAGCTTACGTTGATGTAAATTTCGCAGGTGAACAGATGGTTTATACATCAGACACACCTGTTATAGACGAGAGTATGGCCCAAAAAATATCGTCGATAGTAATTGAATAATTTATTGCCGAAACCAAGGTCATCGAAATTTTTTTGTTTAATTGGGGTAATAACCCTGGTGCAAAACTTACCGCCTTTTTAAACTCTCCGCTTTGTGAATAGCGGTTTTATGAGACTTGTTGGTTTCTACCTCATACTCCGGGTTGGTCTTACTCGCTTTGGCGGTGTAATTACCAACCTTGGTTGTGTTAGTCACTTTTTTAATAACCTTCCCCGTCGTTTTGCCCTGCGATGTATTCCACTCTACCTCATCACCTTTTTTAAGCTCTGTCATAAACTCACCACTCATAATAAGTACAGTCTTCTGATGTGACACTCGGCAAAATATAAAGTTTGCTGTATTGGGGGAAAGAAATTTTTAAATAGTTTCAGTAGCTGTCGAAAAAGCTATTTGCAGTTCGACTAATAGCTGACTAGTCCTCAATTATCATTTTCAACAGGAGAAAAATATCATGTCTAAAGCAATTTTTATAAGCCTGCCCGTAAGCAATCTCGACGCGTCAGTCGCTTTTTATAAATCCATCAGTTTCACCAAGAATGAGCAGTTTTCGGATGATACAGCTGCATGTATGGTATGGAGCGAGACGGTTAGTGTCATGCTGCTCACCCATGAAAAGTGGCGCACATTTACAACTCGCCCTATTCCGCCATCCACTTCAAGTGAAGTAGCGCTTAACCTGTCTTATGGCAGTCGCGAAGAAGTAGATTCTATGACTAAGGCTGCTGCTACGCATGGAGGGACAATTGATGTAAATCCCATTCAGGATCTTGGATTTATGTATGCCAGAGATATTCTGGACCCGGACGGCCACGTTCTAGGCGCTATGTGGATGGACCCGGTTGGGACAGACGTTGCGGCAGTGCCTTCGGAAGATAAACTTACCGCTGCTTGATTGTGTAAATTTTACTGAGATTCTTATTTAAAAATGTCGAAAAAAAAGCAATGCGTTTTACCGCATTGCTTTTTTTATTTCTGTATTAATTCAATAAATTAATTGCAGGTATTTTTTACATCGTTCAATACACCGCGATTCATTCCTGAGCGTGAGATTAATTCAGACGGACAAGGAACTTCTTTGTATTTCAACGCTGGGTTATCAGCTGCTTCAAACCAATTTGCGTACCAGGTACATGCCTGTTGCAATTCTGTTAAGCCGCGTGAACCAAATACGCTGTCGCAGCGATTGATCAAGCAGGCTTTGTATTGCGCAAGGCTGGCATTGTAGCCGAGCTCTTGTTTACAGGCTGCAAGAAGACCGCCGTACTGCGCACCCAACTCAGCGTTCGAAACACCCCATTGTGTTGAACAGGCATTGAAGGCACCTACACCACCACCTGGAACCAAAATATCAAATTGGCCTCCGCTAACGTCGTAACCAATATTGGTTGCCTGAACGATCATCACTTTACCTGCAAGTGCAGCTGAGCCTGGGTCACCTGGCGCGTTGTGAGATTGACCAGTAAATTCGAGTTGGTAACAACGTCCGCATACATCCCCACCAGAGGTCGCCGCGTAACCGTAGGCCAGTTTATCGTTCACGGTGAAAGGTGCTTGTCCCCAACACATGTAGCCATTACCACCGCTACATGAACTGCCGACACTTGCATCTGTTAAACGTGAATTGTTAACACCGCAACTTGGCAATGGAGAAACCACAGAGGGAACATTACCTGTCCAGCTGCAGTGTGCTTTACAGCAGTCCCAATAGCGTGTTGCATAACCGTTACAGGAGGCGCCCGTTACAATGCTGCTAGATGAAGAGCTAGTGCGTGAGGACGATGATGAGCTAACCGGAGTACTGGAAGAGCTGCGGCTTGAACTCACAACCACACTGCTTGAAGAACTTCTGCTTGATGAGGTGGCTGTAGATGAACTGCCTCCTGACACTATGCCGTAAGGTGCAGGTTGCCCACTACAGGTTGACGCCGACACACAGCTCTTACCATTTTCATAACCCCAACCACTGGTAGTACTTGTGCACAGAGGCGTTATGCTGCCGTACCAATTACAAGCCTGACCCGATGGGCTTGAGCTACGCACAGAAGAGGATGTTGCCACCACGCTGGATGATGTGCGAGGTGCGGAACTCGGAGTGGAGGAACTTGGGACAGACGAAGAAGTGCGAACGGATGACGAGCTCGATTTTGGAGCCGAGCTTGGAACACTGGATGAGGCAACACTTGAGGTGATGGTGCCAGAACAAACGGATCCGGTAATTGTTGGCACTTGAGCCTTGCCTGACCCATTATTGCCTTGAACACCAAATTCAACGCTGGAGCCCACGGGGATATTGCTATTCCAACCTACAGGCGCTGCGGAGTAAGGATTGGACCCGGAAACAGTCGCATTCCAGCTACTGGTTACCCGCGAACCGTCGCTATAACTCCAGCTTAAGCTCCAACCTGAAACTGAGCTTGAGCCATTGTTGGTAATTCTAATAGCTGCCGTAAATCCGCTGCCCCAATCATTAGATACTACGTATTCACACTTAGCTGCCTGCGCAGCACTCATGTGCATGCCCAGTAACGCGACCGAAGAGCCTAATAATAGTTTTTTTATTAATGTGCACGATTTTGCCGATAGAAATTTCATCAATCAGTCCTCCAGGAACATAAAAGTAAACTGCAAATAATCGGTAAGAATTATCTACAAATGAAGCGAGTGGCCCCCAAACAAATTCCGCACAACAGAACCGGATGCAACAAAGGAGAACACAAGAGGTTGATAAAAAACGGAGTGAAACACTTTTAACTTATTTTTATGGTTACCAGACTAACGCACTACGCTAGTTTTTAAAACTAAATGACCCAAAATATGTGACCCATTTGCTCTGAAAGGGGCTTGGTTGACACTAGTGTCATGCATTTGTAACAGGGCATATGAAGAACTGTGCGCCATAGAAAATCTGCTAATTACTAAATATTATTTGATTTGAGTCCCTGCTGGATTTTCCTCGGTAAACATGGTCATATTCATGGTTTTAATTTTAGGGGCACTCACTTGAAAATACTTATCCGTAAATCCCTCATGACTATGATATGTATGCCGTTTGCACTGAGTGCAGCTATAGCCGGCGCAAACGAAGGAATGTGGACACCGCAACAATTGCCGCAGATTGAGAAAGATTTAAAGGCAACCGGTCTTGAAATTGATCCTGCATCCCTATCCCAACTTACCGAATTCCCCATGGGGGCTATTGTTAGTCTCGGTGGCTGCACAGCGTCATTTGTATCGCCACAGGGTTTGGTGATTACCAATCATCACTGCGCTTACGGCAGCATTCAATACAATTCCACGCCTGAAAAAGATTTAATTAAAAATGGCTTTTTGGCGAAGTCGATTGATCAGGAATTACAAGCGGTACCAGGCAGCCGGGTATTGGTGACTGTTGATGTAAAAAATGTGAGTAATCAAATTATTGATAGCAACACCGCCAAGCTAACGGGCAAAAAACGTATAGCGGCTATGGAAGCCAACGAAAAACGTTTGGTTTCTGAATGCGAGAAAGACACAGGCCATCGCTGTAATGTTCACAGTTTTTACGGCGGCCTTGAGTTTCATTTAATTAAGCAGTTAGAAATTTTAGATGTGCGCCTGGTTCACGCCCCAGCAGAGGGCGTGGGAAAATTTGGTGGCGATACGGATAACTGGATGTGGCCGCGTCACACAGGTGATTACAGTTTTTATCGCGCTTATGTCGGTAAGGACGGCAAACCTGCAAAATATTCTGCGGACAATGTGCCCTATGTACCGAAACATTATTTACGCCTAGCTACCGAGGGTTTAAAAGAAAACGATTTTGTTATGGTCACCGGTTACCCCGGCCGCACCAATCGCCATCGTTTACCTTCTGAAGTGAATTTTTCGTTTGGTGAAAATTATCCCGCATTCATCAAAGCCTCGGGCGAGGCCATTGATATTATTAACCGTGAAACTCATGACCGCAAAGATGCAGAAATTAAATATGCGTCAACCCTTGCGGGCCTGAATAATTATTTTAAAAATCGTCAAGGCATGCTCGAGAGCTATCGCGGTGGAAATCTATTAGAGCGCAAGCAACAAAATTTTACAGATCTTAAAGCCTGGGTCAATGCAGATAAAACTCGCAAGCAAGAATTTTGTGCTGGTTTAGCCGCTACTGAAAAATTAATTGCGGAGCGGGATGCAATTACCCAGCAAGAATTTTTATTAAGTTATTCCACGCCGCGTTTCCTAAGCAGTGCGCGCACCTTGTTTAGACTTGCTAATGAAAAAACCAAACCGGACATAGAACGCGAATCGGGTTATCAGGAGCGCGACGCATCACGCATTGAACAAGCACAAGATGCCATCGATAAACGCTATGACGAACAAGTTGATAAAGCGCTCGCACTTCACTTTTTGAAACAATATGTAACGCAACCAAAAAAATCAGAATGCAGCGTTTTTGTCAGCACTGGGTTTGAAATCCGGCGCAGACGAAGCAACAATTAAAGCTCAACTCGATAAACTTTATGCGGGTAGCAAGCTTGGCGATAAAGCGACCCGTTTGTCATGGTTGAAGCGCGACCTTGCAGATTTTAAAGCAAGTGATGACAGCTTTATCAAAGCCGCTATCGCACTTTATCCCAATGATCTACGCCGTGAGAATCGCGACAAGGAATTAAACGGAAATATTCAACGCGCCTATTCGCAATATATGAAAGCATTAATTGCCTTCAAAAATAGTAAAGGTGAAGCTGTGTATCCGGATGCAAACAGCACCTTGCGTGTGACCTTCGGTAAAGTAACGGGCCGTAAATCTGCTGGTGCAGATGGTATGGGTTGGTCACCTTTCACAACATTGAATGGCGTAGTGGCGAAAAATACCGGAAGCGGAGAATTCGATGCACCGGCCGCGCAAATTGATGCAATAAAAAATAAAAAATTCGATAAATATTACGATCCATCCCTGGGAACTGTACCTGTGAATTTTTTAGCAACATTAGATATCACCGGTGGAAATTCAGGCTCACCAGTTCTTAATAAACGTGCCGAATTTACAGGCATAGCATTTGACGGCACATTGGATTCAGTAATTTCCGATTGGGATTTCAACAACACAACTACGCGCACCATTGCGGTAGATTTGCGTTATATCCTGTGGCAAATGAAAGTCGTTGATAAGGCTGATAATTTGTTAACGGAATTAGGTGTTAAATAATTTTCGTTT
>CBHTVU010000175.1:0-9025 GCA_966096785.1 uncultured Gammaproteobacteria bacterium
TGGTCTATCTTTTTGACGAACAAAAACAAAATTTTGTCACCAAATGGTTCACTATGTCAGAACGCCCAACCATCACCTCTCGCTTACAACACTACGCACCGCGTCGTTTAATCAGTAACGAGCCGGTTGCGGAAGGTCGCATCACGCGTTCCGTTGGTTTAACTCTCGAAGCTGTTGGTTTAAAAGTTTCCGTTGGAAAACAGTGCGAAGTTATCAATAGCGATGGCCGTCGTATTGAAGCGGAAGTGGTGGGCTTTTCTGGTGATCGCGTATTTCTGATGCCCATCAAACGCGTAGAAGGTTTACAGCCAGGCGCACGAGTTATTCCTGTTTCATCACAGCAAGGCATGCGTATTGGCCCGCAATTACTAGGGCGGGTTGTTAACGGTATTGGTCAACCTCTGGATAACAAAGGCCCACTTATCGGCGATGAATTTCTCGATTTCACTCCGCAGGAAATTAATCCGCTGCAGCGCAACCCTATCAGTGAAACTCTGGATGTCGGCGTGCGAGCAATCAACGCATTAATCACTGTTGGTCGTGGCCAACGGTTAGGTTTGATGGCAGGTTCGGGTGTAGGTAAAAGCGTGCTAATGGGGATGATGACCAAATTCACTACCGCCGATGTTGTGGTGGTGGGATTAATTGGTGAGCGTGGTCGTGAGGTGAAAGAGTTTATTGACCACATTCTGGGTGAAGAAGGTTTACGTCGTGCAGTAGTCGTTGCATCTCCTGCAGACGACGCACCTTTGATGCGTTTGCGCGCGTCGCAATTGTCGAGCCGCATCGCCGAGTATTATCGCGACAAGGGTCTGAATGTATTGTTGTTGATGGATTCCTTGACCCGTTATGCACAAGCGCAGCGGGAAATCGCATTGGCGATTGGTGAGCCTCCTGCAACCAAAGGTTATCCGCCTTCTGTGTTTGCCAAAATTCCGCAATTGGTCGAACGCGCTGGTAATGCCGACAAAGGGCAAGGTTCAATAACCGCGTTTTATACGGTATTAACGGAGGGAGATGATTTACAAGATCCAATTGCCGATTCGGCGCGGGCCATTCTTGATGGTCACGTGGTTCTGTCACGGCGATTGGCAGAGGAGGGTATTTATCCCGCCATTGATGTTGAAGCGTCGATTAGCCGCGCCATGCAAAATATTGTGCCAGAGGAACATTTAAAAAGTATGCAACGTTTTAAGCAGCTGCTATCGCGCTACCAACAAAATCGCGATTTAATTTCGATTGGTGCTTATACACAAGGTGCAGATGCAGAAACCGATGCCGCGATTGAACGATTTCCGCATTTACGCGCCTTTATCCAGCAGGGAATTAATCAACGCGTACTCATGCCTGAGTCCATCGCAAACTTGCAATCTGTTATCCGCTCACAGATACAAAAAAATAACGGCCCACTAGCTGCCCGACACAGTTGAGATGAAGAAGTAAATTCATGGCTGAATCACGCTCAAAACGTATGCAAGTTGTCCTGACGCTAACTGAACGGAGCGAACAGCAAGCGGGTGAGAAATTAAGCAAGTTTACTGCGCAAGTTGAAGCAGAAATTGAACAATTACGACAATTGGATGAATACGCTGACCAGTATTTAAATATCTACAGCTCGAGAAAAATTGCAGTTAAGCCACATGAATTAATTGCATATAGTGGTTTTATTCAGCGACTTGCAGAGGCGCGCAAAGAACAGCAGGCGCGTTTGGAGCGCATGCAACTTCAACTTGAACGCTATCGTCAGGAATGGCGTATAGCTCATCAAAAAACCGAATCTATTAAAGACCTGATTACGCGTTTGCAGCAAGAAGAAAATCTATTGCTGGACAAACGTCTGCAAAAAGAACTGGATGAATTGGTAGGCCAAGCCTACAGTCGGCGCGAAAATAATGATTAGGATTTGTCCGGTCAAAAATTCATCTACATCCACGCGAGTCGCAGTTTTGAAATTTTTTTTCACCATAATTATCATTTAATGAATTTATAATGGCACCCTATACAAAAAGCATTTATAGACTAGGCTTAGTTTACAAGGCCACTTAATCCAAGCCGCACTTCCGCAATGTTGTAGTGCATCCAGGCTGAGTTGATACCGAGCCAATAAATCCAAATAATGATTGTTTGAGTGTGACAGAGGTTAATTATGGCGATTACGTCAACCGTTTCTGCAGATGGCTCCCAGGTAACCATCTATATTCAGGGGCGTTTCGATTTTAGTTCTCATCAGGAATTTCGTAATACCTATGAAAAGCTTGCGAAGGTACCTGATCAATATCGGGTAGATTTACAAGGTACTTCCTATCTGGACAGTTCTGCATTAGGCATGCTGTTATTGTTACGGGATCACGCTGGCGGCGATCGCGCCCATATCGAAATTGTTAATTGTTCACAGGATGTCAAAAAGATTTTGCTCATTTCTAATTTTGAGCAATTGTTTTCTATTCAATAATCATGAGAGCAACGGTTTGCTCGCTCGTTCCAGTTCTCATAATGGATGTTGACGGAAAGCGTTTGTTATGAATGATCTGCGAAGTTTAAAAATTCTGGTAGCCGATGATACCGATGCAGATCGTTTGATTTTAGAAACGATTGTTCGAAAAGAAGGGCACCAGGTTTTTTCTGCAAAAAACGGCCTTGAAACCGTTGCTATTTTTAAAGAACAGCGTCCCGATATTGTCCTACTCGATGCGCTTATGCCAGAGCTGGATGGTTTTGATGCCGCACGCCAAATAAAAGCATTGGCTGGCGACGAATTAGTTCCGATTATTTTCCTGACCTCACTGCAAGATACTGAATCCCTCGTTCATTGTTTGGATGCAGGCGGCGATGATTTTCTCTCCAAACCCTATAATCGCGTCATTTTAAAAGCCAAGATAAAATCATTTAATCGCATGCGCGGTTTGCACAACACCATGATCATGCAACGCGATTTATTGTCGCAGCATCATCAGCGTTTGTTGCAGGAGCAAACGGTAGCGAAACAAGTGTTTGATAATGTGGCGCACAGCGGTTGTTTAAATGCGAGCAACGTCAGGTTTTTTTTATCGTCACTCGCTGTATTCAACGGCGATGTAGTCGTTGCTGCGATTAGACCCAATGGCAATATGATGGTATTGCTGGGTGATTTTACCGGCCACGGATTGCCTGCTGCTATAGGGGCTATGCCTTTAGCGTCCACATTTTACGGCATGGTTCACAAAGGCTTTTCCATGTCGGACGTGCTGCGCGAAATTAATAAAAAACTCAAAGCAATTTTACCCATAGGTTTATTTTGCTGCGCCACCATGATCGATTTTAATTTCAGGCGAAAGCGTATAAAAGTATGGAACGGAGGTTTACCACCGGGTGTTATTTATCGCGGTTCCGACAACACGATAATTCCATTGCGATCAACGCATTTGCCATTGGGAGTGTTGCACGATAAAAGTTTTAAAGATGACGTGCAGGTTTATAACCTCGAACGCTACGATCGAATTTTTATGTGGTCTGATGGAATTCATGAAGCGCGCAACTCGAACGGTGAAATGTTTGGTGAAGAGCGCTTATTTAAACTCTTTGAAGAAAACGAAAGCAGTGAATCCGCGTTTGACGAAATTTTATTGGGGGTGAAAAATTTTATAGGTTCCGGTGAGCAAGATGATGATTTATCCATGATCGAAATCATTATGGAGTCCCCGGAAAATGTAAGTCATCCCGCTTACAATTACAGCCAGCAACACCAGCTTCTGCCGGTAGAGTGGGAAATGCGGTTTGAAGTTCAACCGACCAGTTTTAAATCGTTTGATCCCTTACCCTTTTTATTAAATGTGCTGACGGAAGAGCCTGATCTGCGAGGCTTTAGTGGTAGTTTGTACACCATTTTATCGGAGTTGTATTCTAACGCGCTCGAGCATGGTGTGTTGGGGTTGAGTGGAGATTTAAAAAAGTCGCCAGAAGGATTTACCGAATATTACATGCGCCGGGAAAAATTATTAAACGAAGTAAATGCCGGATTCGTTCATATCTATTCTGCGTATTCGTCAAATATTGATGGTGGCACCTTGACCCTGCGCGTAGAAGATAGTGGGCCGGGTTTTGATTTTTCCTCACGGCAAGGTAAGGAGTTATCAACAACAGGTTATAGCGGGCGAGGAATAGGCATAGTTGAAAAATTGTGTAAAACCGTACGTTATTATGGGACCGGGAATAAAGTTGAAGTTGTATTTGCATGGGTCAATGATGATTAAACACAATACTCCAGTTGGCCTTATGTCCGAAGGTAAAAATATGAATTCAACGCAACATTTGGATTACGACGCATTAAATTCTCTGAAGGATGTTATGGAAGGAGAGTTTGGTTTTTTAATTGATACTTTTATCCAGGACTCGACAGATCGCCTCGATAAACTTTACACACTTATAGGCAGTGATAATGTAGATGCTATACGCAGGGCTGCCCACAGTTTCAAAGGTAGTTGCAGCAATCTTGGCGCGCTGCACTTGGCGAATCTTTGTGCTTCGTTGGAGCGTAAAGCGCGGGAGAATGATTTAAGTACATTAGGTGAGGACCTCGCCGATATAGAGGCCGAATTTCTGGTAGTGAAACAACGGATGCTTGCCTACCTCAGTTAAAATGGAACTCGCTGTAGTTTTTGCTATTCCGCGAGACTGCTAAATAAAATTTTAATTTTCCCCTATCCCTTGGCATTAGCCTTGCTCTTATCTTCGTATAGTCTTGAACAACCCGGCATCTGAAAAAAAGCGGCAATTAGTTGCCGTATTTCGGGTGAGTAATGGCCATGAAGAAGAGGTAGCGGCAATGAGTAGCAGTTCGGCATACAACAATGTGTTATTGAAATCACTCGTGCAAACCCAAGGGGTTGCTGCACCCAAGCGTGTTTTGCAAGATGATTATTCAAATGCCGATTTTAGCCAAACCTTTAAAGACGTAAATGAAAAGGCGGCGCGTAAAATTGATAAGCCTGCCAAAGCGGAAACGGGCAAAAAAACCACGCCTGTAGATCAACGCAAAACGGGCGCTGGTAATACCGGAAGACTGGCTGAAGAAAGACTGGCTGAAGAAAGAGTGGATAGGAAAAAAATCGCTGGAAAAAAAGCGGACGATAAAATCCATAGCGAAAAAAACATAAAAGAATCTAATCCTAATGAAAAATTGAGAGCAGGAACTCCTGACAAAATTGATGCTGGCGTTGAGAATAAAAAACTTGATGATAAGACTATCTCCTTGAAAGATAGTAAAGATGTTGAAAACTCTGATGAGGCGTTAGTGATTGCTCAAGTTCCGGCGCTCACTATAGCCGAAGATAATTCACCAACTCCGGCGGCGATAGCAGTGGGTCTTCCTGTCCCAGCTGTAAATTCAGACGTAGCGCCAACGACATTGGATTCGAAGGCGGAGCCTATGGTGGGTTCGGTGGAGAATGTATTGTCTGGCGAAAATGATATGACCGCTGTTGTAACTCCCGAATTAGCCCAGGAATCTTCGCCGGTAGAAAGCGATAGAGAAGTAATCTCTCCGATTGTGTTGAGTGACCAGTCTGAAATGAGCGATGTAGAGGATGCTCAATTGGTTGCAGTAGAGCCGTCAAAAGTTGTCGATGAAAAGGCGCCAGTAGAAGTTGCTGAAGTTCAAGCCACTGCAACGAGCGTGCTTACGGCCCAAACGCAAGCAACGAAATCATCCGCATCTGATAGCCCATTGAAAGAAATTCCAGGCGTGTCTGAAGAAAACTCGGATGTCTTGTTGGATGCTCCAGATGCATTGGTCACGGATAAGACCTTAACTCCATCCACCAAAAATACCAATGTTCCAGATGCCCTTGCGAAAACTGATGTACAGCAAATAGATGTGACTGAAGATCCAAAAACCGTTTTTGAAAAGATGTTACAGACTGTGTCCAAAACGGTTGTTCGTGAAGAGAGCGCTCCGGCAAATTCCCAGCAGAACACAACCCATTCATCGCCTTCGCTCACAGATTCATTCGCGCGTTTCAACGATGCGCAATCACCGGCGACGCGCGGATTTGTGGTTCAAACAGCCGTGCCTGTTCCGGTTGGCCAACCGCAATGGAGCCAGGCGGTAGGTGAAAAAGTATTATGGCTCGCAGCGCAAAATGTAAGCTCGGCTGAAATTAATTTACACCCGAAAGATTTAGGCCCTATGCAGGTTAAGGTGAGTGTTAACCAGGAGCAAACCACGGTGAACTTTACTAGTCATCATCCAATGGTGCGTGAAGTTCTTGATCAAAACCTTAACCGCTTAAGAGACATGTTTAGCGAACAAGGTTTGAACCTGGTAAATGTTGATGTCTCAGATAAATCCTTTAGTCATCAACAGGGTGAAGGAAAAGAGCAGAGGGGGCATTCAGCAGCGAATAATATTAATGAGGAAGAGACTGTAACTGCTGTGTCTGCCATTGTTCAGCAGCGCCTGGTTGATCATTACGCCTGATTTTTTTGAAAATTGAGGCATGCTGAAAACAAAATTCAGCGCCTCATTTTATTATCCCTTTTATTATCGTTACCCCTGTGCATTTTTCGAGTGATATTTATTGTCGAATCTTTAAACGTTCTGACGTTAATTCAAACATTCCTCGTACACCAGCTCAAAAAAATTCTGTTCACTCGCGTTAGTCCCTAGCAAACAAACAATCCACTGCTACTCTTTAACTAGCAAATAGCTGGCATAGCTATTGCTCAACCCCTATTAGAAGTGAAAAGTGACGGAGTTTTGACATGGCTGCAGGCAAGAAAGACGATAAAGCTGACAAAGATAAAGAACAAGCGCCAGCGGACGATGCAGCAGTTGCGGAGGCAAAGAAAAAGAAAAAAAAGCTTTTCATGTTTATTGGTTTGGCGATTTTGCTGGTATTTATATCCGTAGGAGCAACATTTTTTATTGTTTCAAAAATGATGGGGTCTAAACATTCTGACGCTGAAGATGAAGCTTCAACGGAAACGAGCGAGGTTGAAGAGGCTGTAACACCGATAATCTATTATCCCCTAAAGCCAAATTTTACGGTGAATTACGATGTGAACGGGCGCCAACGTTTTTTACAAGTTGAGCTAACCCTGACCTATCGTAATCCTGAAGTATTAAAAACCCTGGAGCTTCATATGCCAGCGGTGCGTAATGGATTAGTGATGTTATTGAGTAGCCAGGTTTTTGAAGAATTACAAACTGTGGAAGGTAAAGAAAAATTACGCGCAGCGGCTTTGGCAAGTGTGCAAGACATTATTAATAAGGAAACAGCTGCACTTGCAGCAAAATCTAAAGATAAAAAGGAAGAGGATGAGGATGAAGAAAAAGATACAAAAAAATCCAAGGGTAAAAATAAAGAGACGAAAGCTCCACCTCCAGCACCTAATATAGAACAAGTATTATTTACGCAATTTGTAATGCAGTAATGACCCGAATTCGGCGAATTCACCCCGACAAATAAAAGGTAACAACTCGTGCAAGACCTGTTATCACAAGACGAAATTGACGCGCTCCTTCACGGTGTTGATGACGGCGACATAGAAACCGAAACGGACCTCGAACCGGGTGCGGTAAAAACCTATGACCTAACCAGTCAGGACCGAATAGTACGCGGGCGTATGCCCACGCTCGAAATGATTAACGAGCGTTTCGCGCGCTACACTCGAATTAGCATGTTTAATATGTTGCGGCGCACTGCAGATGTTTCAGTAGGTGGTATCCAAATTCAAAAATTTGGTGAATATGTTCATACACTGTATGTTCCCACCAGTTTGAATATGGTGAAGTTTCGCCCCTTACGCGGAACCGCATTAATTATTTTGGATGCAAAACTTGTTTTTAAATTAGTGGATAATTTTTTTGGCGGTGATGGCCGCCACGCAAAAATTGAAGGTCGTGAATTTACACCCACTGAATTACGTGTTGTGCAAATGGTTTTAAATCAGGGCTTTGTGGATTTGGCAGAAGCCTGGAAAGCGGTAATGCCAATTAATTTTGAATATGTTCACTCAGAAGTAAATCCGTCGCTCGCTAATATTGTCAGCCCTAGCGAAGTCGTTGTTGTGAGTACATTCCATGTTGAGCTGGATGGCGGTGGTGGTGAATTACACATTACCATGCCTTATTCGATGATTGAGCCCATTCGCGAAGTCCTGGATGCCGGTTTGCAATCTGACACAGACGAACAGGATGAGCGTTGGGTTAAAGCATTACGTGAAGATGTGCTTGCAGCAAAAGTGGAATTGGAATGTGACATTGTTCGCCGTGAAATAACACTGCGCGATATTGTTGATTTAAAGGAAGGTGATGTTATCCCCGTAGAATTTCCTGATTTTCATGTATTGACCGCTAATGGAGTTCCCATGTTCAGAACGCAGTTGGGACAGCATCGTGGAAATCTTGCATTAAAAATTAAAGAATTTTTTGATCGCTCAAGCGCGCAAAATATAACAGGTACACCAGGAGTTAATCATGGCAAACGATGAAGATATGGCTGACGATTGGGCAGCAGCCATGGCGGAGCAGGCAGATGCCGATGAAGCAGCTGCAAATCCCGTAGCATTTGAAGAGTTAAAAAGCGATCACAATAAAACAACGGTTAATCCTGAATTAGAAGTTATTTTGGATATTCCGGTAACCATTTCAATGGAAGTAGGGCGTACCTCAATCACTATTCGAAATTTATTGCAGCTGAATCAGGGCTCCGTTATCGAGTTGGATCGTTTGGCAGGCGAACCATTGGATGTATTGGTGAATGGTACTTTAATCGCTCACGGTGAAGTTGTAGTGGTAAACGAAAAATTTGGTATACGTATGACCGATGTTATCAGTCCCGCAGAGCGTATTAAAAAGTTACGTTAAACATTTATAGGGTTGCTGAGTCAGATTTAAAAAACTACAAAATTTATGAAGCAGGGAGTCGTCATCCTCGACGCAGTCGGGGATCCACCGGGCTGGCGCTCCAGCTCTTAAAAATCAACATCAACAACTGGATCCCCGGCTAGCCGAGGATGACGACTCCCTTCTTTAATAATGCGTTTT
>CBHTVU010000176.1:0-8928 GCA_966096785.1 uncultured Gammaproteobacteria bacterium
GAAGCCCTGGATTTGCTCTGCATGGAGGTCAACAGTTAATACCCGGTCTACACCAACGCCGACCATCATATCTGCCACCACTTTTGCGGTGATAGGTACGCGTGCTGAACGTACGCGACGATCCTGGCGGGCGTAACCGAAGTAGGGTACAACCGCAGTGATTCGGCCTGCGGAAGCGCGACGCAAGGCGTCGACCATTACAATTAATTCCATCAGGTTGTCGTTGGTTGGAGCGCAAGTGGGTTGCACTACAAACACATCGCGACCACGCACATTCACATGCAATTCAACTGCGATCTCACCGTCCGAGAACTGATCGACTGAGGCATCGCCAAGTGTCATTCCTAGCTGCTCTACGATTTTTTTCGCCAAATCCGGGTTGGCGTTACCGGTAAAGACCATTAAGTCAGTCACGTCGAATACCTTTGTGAGTGCCAGTGATTGTGTTTATGCAGAAGCCGACATCATTCGCAACCTGCGAATCAGAGTTTTTTACCCTTTGGATTTTCTGGGTATAACTCGCTGTATCGGTATCGTATGCTGAAGGAGAATAGATGAGGATAGACGGTGTCATTGTTAATTTTTCAATAAAGTAAGCAGCATGTGCGCTAACAATGAACCTAAAAAATGGCAGGGGCGGAAGGACTCGAACCTACGGATGGCGGGATCAAAACCCGCTGCCTTACCACTTGGCGACGCCCCTATTTTTTTACAAGCTATAGTGCTTTTAACTTGAGCGGGTTAATTCGTAGAGCGGCGATTTGTTAATGCCTTGCGCTACAAAACCGGGCAGATGTTTGGGTAAACATTTCAGCACTTGTTGTGCTGCTTCTGCCGTAGCGAATTGCGAAAAAACGCATGCGCCGGTTCCCGTTAATTTTGCTGAGTAGCCTTGTTTTGCAAACCAGTTTAGTGCTTCATCAACTTGCGGATAAAGCCTTCTAACCAAGGCTTGGCAGGCATTTTGGCCACCCTGCTCAAGAAAGGCCGCCACTTTAATGTTCGGCGAGTCTCTTGTCAAATCTTTATGTGAAAAAACCGCTTGCGTGGATACGTGACAATCAGGTTGCGCAACTAAGAACCAATTTTCAGGCATTTCAATAGGTTGGAGTGTTTCACCTACTCCTTCAGCCCATGCGGTTTGGGCGTTTACGAACACCGGAACGTCAGCGCCTAATCGCAATCCGAAAGCTTGTAATTGTGCGTTACTAAAGCCGCATTTCCAGAGATAGTTGAGTGCAACCAAGGTAGTAGCAGCATTACTGCTACCGCCACCGATTCCTCCTCCCATAGGTAGGCGCTTCAGAAGCTCAATGTCTACGCCCAAATCGGTATTTGAAAGCTGCTGAAGCAGGCGCACCGCTTTAATAATGAGGTTGTCTTCAAATGGGACGCCAGGAATAGGGGGGGTTAAGGAGACTTCGCCATCTTCCCGCATTCTGAAGCTCAGCGTGTCTCCGTAATCCAGAAGTTGAAATAGTGTTTGCAAATTATGGTAGCCGTCGGGGCGACGTCCTGTGATGTGCAAAAACAGGTTGAGTTTGGCGGGTGACATGAGGTTTAAGGTTTGCGACACGATTATTGCACCGTCTGAGATTGCGAGGTGACTCCGAGCGCCCACTCGCGTACAACCAGCGTCAGGCGAACATCTTTATATTCGGCGACTATGCGACCCGGCATGGGGATGCTATTTGCCGAGGTGTTTACATTAAGGTAATCGCCGTAACTTACCTTCCAGCCGAGTTGTTCAAGTTCGCCTATCAGACCCTGGGCGTTGGGGGTGAAGTGTGTGACTTTAGTTTTAGGATCAGGTAAGCCTCGCACCCAGAAAGCTAATTGCGCGACGGGAATATTCCAGCCGGAATTTTTTCGAATCAATTCTTCTGCCGTTTTAGCAGTTTGCGGTGGCTGGCCAGCTTCGCTTAGGGTCACCGATGTGGGCAGTCCTTCAATAGTAACTTTGCCGGAACCGAAAGGGCCGTTAAGTTCTATTTGGTAGGCTTCCCCAGTTTGTAACCATTTGAGATTGGCACTTCCACCATCTTTAGGAACCTTAACAGCAATCTTGCCTACAGCCTGCCAGTTGACGATGGACTCGACCTTGTCTTTGTGATTAGGCCAATCCTGGCTTATCAAAGGAGCTTTTGGTTGCTGGTGGGAACAGCCACTTAAGGCAGCGCCCGACAAAACGATAATTAGCCAAAAGGCTTGTAAGATTCGCATTTAATATCCGATGTTATTCTGCTTTAAGCCGCTTCATGGTCGTCGAAATAACAGTGTCACCCGGCGATTGTTTTAAACCTTCCTGCCAAATCTGGCGTGCTTCTTCCCACGCACCTGTAATCCAGAGGGCCTCACCCAGATGGGCAGCTACTGCAGGTTCCTGATACTTGGCGTAGGCCTGACGCAATTCGCGGATTGCCTCCACATAATTGCCCTGGCGGTAATGCAACCAACCCAGGCTATCCAAAATAACGGGGTCGTCGGGCTTAAGATTATGCGCTTTGGTTAACAATTGTTCTGCTTCACGAAGACGTTGATTATCTTCGGTCAGCAGGTATCCCAACGAATTGAGTGCAACGCTATTATCCGGTTCAAATTGCAAAATCTGGCGTAAATCGGCCTCGGCCTCATTTTTCTGGCCGCGCTGAATGTAGAGCATCGCGCGCGCGTAAAGTAGTTTGCTATTGTTGGTTAGATTGGTGAGCGCCTCGTTCAATACTTTCTCGCCTTCTGCGGCGTAGTTATGTTTTATAAGTGCTTGCGAATGCAATAAATAAAGGCTTTCTGATTGATCGGGAAAACGCATGCGCACCCGAATCATATGTTGTTGCGCGCTGATTAAATCCCCGCGGCGGATAAAAATATCCAGCAAGCTAATAGTTGCCGATAAAAAATCGTTACCACGCTCTACCTGTAAATAATTGAAGATTGCTTCTTGCCAATTGTCCTGAGCTTCCGCCAGGCGTCCGAGATAATAGTGAGCGGTGGATGTATGGGTTTCACTCTCAAGCAACTTTTCAAAAGCTTTATTGGCAGCACGATAATCTTTGCGTTCCATAGCAATAATTCCCAGAGACAAAATGGCATCAGCATTTTTAGGTTGCTGTTTTGCGATTATGGCAAATTGTTGTTGCGCCAGGCTTAGGTCGTAGTGAGTAAGTATGTGAGCATACTGATTGCGCAAGCTGATGTTGTCGGGGTAGAACGTGAGTAAATCGGCCATCTTGGCGATAGCTTCGCGATCGCGCTTCAACTCGTGCAATAAATTTGCTTCCAGAACGGCTGCAGGAATACTGCGCGGGTAGAGCGTCAGCGCCTTTTCTGCGAAGGTCATTGCTTCATCAAAATTGTTTTGCTGTTGTAGCAATAATCCGATTCCCACCAGAACTTGCTCATCGTGGTTATAGTTTGGCGACAGATTCTTAAAATTATTCAGCAAACGTTCGCGCTGTGGTTTTGTCAGGTTCTGTGCACTGGCAGCAATATTTTGGAACAATGGCTCTCCGCCTAGAAGGTATAGGCGCCTTGACATTTCGAAAGATTCATTCAGTCGTCCTGCTTGCATAAGTGCAAGTGATGCATTGGCCAAAGCCTCTTTATCTTTTGGGGCTTTTTCTGCCCAGATTAAAGACATTTCCAAGCCGGTTTGGGCTGCTCCCAAGTAACGCGCAATCATAGTTGCGCGCGCTGCAACTTGTGGGTCGCGAGTAATTCTGGCTTGCTGGGCGTATTGAATCAGGGCTACATCATACTGTTGACGGCTACCTGCAATTTCCGCAGTAAGTAGCGCATACAAAGTGTCGACCGGAAATTTGCGCTCCAGTGGTTTGTTGGATTGTTGATCCGTCTGCGCGTAAGACCTGGTGGTGTAGCTGCAAAAAAATGCGTAGCTAACAAGCGAGATAAATAATGTAAAAGTGCGCAGTGTCATCAAAATATTCGGCAACAGAAAGGCGTGAGCCCCAGGAATCTAGTCTGCCTGGCGGGGCTGCTAATAATAAACATCCATGCATCTTAGTGCGAGTGATATATTCTCACCCTATAGAAATTTGAGGTCTATTCAGTGGAACAACATCAAAGTTTACTTCACGCCATTTATTATTTGCTTGCAGCAGTGATTGCAGTGCCGTTTTTTCGCCGTTGGGGTTTGGGCGCAATATTGGGATACCTTGTCGCTGGAGTGATCATTGGTCCGCAGGTACTCGGTTTAATTTTTGAACCACAGGCGGCGTTGCATTTGTCAGAATTTGGTGTGGTGATGCTTTTGTTTGTCATTGGTTTGGAGCTAAACCCCGACCAATTATGGAAGATGCGCCTTGAAGTTGGTTTACTGGGTGGAGCACAAGTGCTGATAAGCGCACTTGTTATTGCGGTAGTACTAGTGTTTGGATTTTCATTAAGTTGGCAGCAAGGTTTTATTATCGGCCTCACGCTGGCGCTTTCATCTACGGCTTTCGCAGTACCTCTTATGGAGGAGCAAAAAGTGATGGGCCTTCCCTTGGGGCGCAAAGGCTTTTCAATGCTCCTGTTCCAGGACATGGCAGTTATTCCGATTCTGCTATTACTTGCCAGTTGGGCACCGGTTACTAATGATCATGGCGAGCGTCTGCCCTGGTGGGTGGGTGTATTAACGGTGTTGGGGGTGATTGTTGCCGCACGTGTGCTCTTTAATCCGCTGCTTAAACTCGCCGCCAAATACGGAAGCCGCGAAATTCTGACAGCCGCAGGCTTGTTGATCGTCTTAGGTGTTTCGCTCCTGATGCTCATGGTGGGTTTATCTATGAGCCTGGGTGCGTTTTTAGCTGGTTTGCTCCTTGCTCAATCTAGTTATCGCCATCAGCTAGCTGCCGATATTGAGCCTTTCAAGGGTTTGTTATTGGGGCTATTTTTTATTGCCGTGGGGATGTCGTTAGACCTGAAACTATTTTTCGCGCATCCGTTTGCAGTGGTGTTTTTAGCTATCGCACTTATGGCGATAAAAGTGGGAGTGATTGGCGTAATCCTCAAATTACGTAAGTGTTCATTTCGCGAGGGTATTTTTCTCGGCGTCATGCTGGCGCAGGGCGGTGAATTTGCGTTTGTATTGATGGCTTCTGCCGAAGAGTTGAACTTTTTGCCACCTGGTATAGCTAACTATGTCGTTCTGGTGGTGGGGATCTCCATGGCCTTAACTGGCCCTATGGTCATTTTGTTTGAGCGAGTGCTGCGGCGCATGACCCTGCAGGAAAAAGCCTTGCAAGATATGGCGCGACATCAGGAAACTGTAGCGGCGCTGGAAAAACCCAAAGAGAGCAAACCGGAGGTGATAATCGCTGGCTTCGGTCGCTTTGGACAAATTATTGGTCGTATTCTCACGGCTAACAATATTCCCTATAACGCCCTGGACAAAAATTCCGACTACATAGAATTCCTCAAGCAATTCGGTGTGGAAAGCTATTATGGTGACCCGGCACGTATTGATTTACTTGAGGCGGCAGGTATTCGCGATGCAAAAGTTCTGGTGGTTGCGGTGGACGCAATCGAGGAATCCCTAAAAATAGTGCAGCAGGTAAAAGAGCATTATCCCCATGTGGCTCTTATAGTCCGCGCTCGCGACCGTTCTCATGTTTACAAACTGGCAGAGCTGGGCGTGACCAAACAAGTGCGTGAAATCTATGAATCCAGTTTGGTGGCGGCTATGTATACCTTGGTTGAATTGGGTTTCCCTGAGGCGCAGTCGCAGAACAATATCGATATTTTTCGCGCTCACGACGAGCAAATGCTGCAAAAATCTACACCGCTTCACAATGATCTTGCAGCGCTGATTAAAGTGGCGGAAGAAGGTCGCAAAGAGCTGCGGGAGCTCTTCGCGAAGGATGCTGAGCTCCAATAGGCTGCCTGGAGTTTTTTCAGGCTTAGTAAAAATAATTCAGCGAGCAGCTAATGGCGCGAATTCGTTGTGGTGGCTATAGGCGTCAGATCGAGGTTTTTCAATCTGGCGTTCACTTCCCCCTTGTCATAGCGCAGCTAGCACCGGACAATACCGCCCCTTAGTGTGCGCACCGATTTAGATCCTTTATGACTTTACTTGCTTTTGGCATCAACCACACCACCGCCTCGCTTTCGGTTCGCGAGCGTATGGCATTTGCGCCGGAAGTGGTGGAGGCATCGTTGCGGTCCGCTGTTGATCAGGCAGGTTTAGAAGAAGTGGCAATTTTATCTACCTGTAATCGCACCGAGATTTACGCCAAAAGTGAGTTGGAATTGGAAAAATTAACCGAATGGTTGATCACCCACACCAACATCAAACCCGATGAGCTCGCGAGTTGTTTTTACTGTTATCAAAACGACGAAGCTGTGCGTCATATGATGAAAGTCGCTGGCGGCTTGGATTCCCTCGTTCTCGGTGAGCCTCAAATCCTTGGTCAAATGAAATCAGCCTATGCTGTTGCCTGCGATGCAGGAACTATAGGCGGCGAATTACATGCAACTTTCCAGCAAGTGTTTAGCATTGCCAAACGCGTGCGCACTGAAACGGCCATTGGTGAAAACCCTGTCTCGGTTGCTTACGCTGCGGTAAGTTTGGCGCAGCAAATTTTTTCGGATTTAAAACAAGACACAGCCTTATTAATCGGCGCAGGCGAAACCATTGAGTTGGTCGCACGGCATCTGGCACACCATGGAATACATCGCATTATTGTTGCAAACCGGACTTTGGATCGAGCCCAACGTTTAGCGCGTGAATTTAACGGCGAAGCAATTCTATTGGCGGATATTCCCGAGCATTTACACCGCGCAGATATTGTTATTTCATCGACTGCAAGTCAGTTACCGCTTCTAGGTAAAGGCGCCGTTGAAAGTGCATTAAAAAAACGTAAACACAAACCTATGTTTATGTTGGACATCGCCGTTCCGCGTGACATAGAAGAACAAGTCGGCGAGTTGGACGATGTGTATCTCTACACAGTTGACGACTTGCATGCAGTTATCGATGAAAATAAAAAATCCCGTGTCGCAGCGGCAGATAAAGCTGAAGAAATTATTGATGAGGGGGTGGAGCTTTATCGCCGCCAACAACGTTCATTAAATGCGTTGGCTACTGTCAAAGCTTACCGTAAAAAAGCAGAGAGCTTGCGCGACCTTGAATTGCAAAAAGCGCTTAGCTCGTTAGAAGCGGGTAATAATCCCGAACAGGTTTTACAGCAGTTCGCACGCAATCTTACCAACAAATTAATTCACTCACCTACCACACATTTGAAAGAAGCCAGTGCAAGTGGTCAAACCCAGGTGGTACAACTAGCCCAAGCATTATTTGATCTGCAGCCTAGTGATCTTGAAGAGCCTTAGATAAGTTAATCTGCTAACACCTTCGCCTAATAAACCGAAATGGCGTCATCCTATATTTTTCAGTATTCCTATAGAAAAGCGTAAACCTAACGGAAAACCAATGAAAGCATCGATTTTAGAAAAGTTAGACCGTCTTAAAGAGCGTTATGAAGAAGTGAGTGCACTTTTATCTGAAGCGGATGTTATTAATAATCAAAATAAATTTCGCGAACTCTCCAAAGAATATGCTGAGTTGGAGCCTGTTGTTATTGGCTACAAAAAATATCAACAGCTACTTGATGATATTGAAGAAGCAAAAAATCTGATTGCCAGTGGTGACGCTGACATGAAAGAAATGGCAGAAGAAGAGTTGCACGAATGCGAAGCGCAACTTGAACCAACGCAACTTGAATTGCAAAAATTATTGTTGCCAAAAGATCCCAACGACGAAAAAAACTGCTACCTCGAAATTCGCGCCGGTACCGGTGGTGACGAAGCGGCAATTTTCTCTGGCGATTTATTCCGCATGTATTCAAAATACGCCGAGAGTCAAGGTTGGCGCGTAGAAGTTATGAGTCAAAGCGATGGTGAGCATGGCGGCTACAAAGAAATTATTACCTTAGTGACAGGGCAGGGTGTGTATTCAAAATTAAAATTTGAATCGGGCGCGCATCGTGTGCAACGCGTACCCGCTACTGAAACCCAAGGTCGTATCCACACATCTGCCTGCACAGTGGCGGTAATGCCGGAAGCAGATGAGATGGAAGAAATTAATATCAACAAAGCAGATTTGCGTATCGATACATTTCGTTCCTCAGGCGCAGGCGGTCAGCACGTAAACAAAACCGATTCTGCAATTCGCATTGTGCACATTCCAACCGGCCTGGTCGTGGAATGTCAGGACGAACGTTCGCAACATAAAAATCGCGCGCGTGCATTGAGTGTGTTGGCGTCGCGCTTAAAAGCCATGCAAGAAGAGGCGGCGCACAAATCCATGGCTGATGAGCGGCGCAATCTGGTTGGCAGCGGTGACCGTTCTGAACGTATTCGTACCTACAATTACCCGCAAGGCCGTGTGACCGATCATCGTATTAACTTAACGCTTTATTCATTAGATGCTGTTATGCAAGGCGATTTGGCGGGAATTATTCAACCGCTTTCAAATGAATTTCAGGCAGATCAATTGGCGGCTATTTCGGATTAAACGTTTCTATGTATTCATCCACGTTTATTTTTGCTGCCGGGCAATATGACGAAGAGTTTTATAAACTTGATGAACAAATTGCTGAAGTTGCTCGCAATATTCCCGGTTACCTAGGTGAGGAATCGTGGGAAAGTCCAACGAATGGCCGCATATCTAATGTTTATTACTGGGATAGTATGGCTGCGCTGCAGCAATTGATTAAGCATCCCAAGCATATCGAAGCAAAAGAAAAGCAAAGTAAATGGTTGGACGGATATCAGGTGATTATTGCGAAGGTTGTACGCGCTTATGGTGATAAAGCTTTTGATCATCCCGTTACGGCGTTTGTAAATCCGTAATTTTCTGATTGGTATTTTAGTAGCTAAGGCTGTAAGACTTTAATTTGGGAGTCGTGGGACGCGAGGGGGCGCGGGGAA
>CBHTVU010000177.1:0-8923 GCA_966096785.1 uncultured Gammaproteobacteria bacterium
ATCTTTTATAGTTTTTGTAGTTGTAGCTCTTAAATATTGCAGGTGTAGAACTGAGTGCGACTATGTTCTTGGATGTGCTTATATTTTCTTTCAATAATCTTTCCTATGTGCAAACTTTCATCAGTTACAATTGTCACTTATGGTTTCGCCTGATGCTTTTATAATACTTGGGCCTCTTAGCTGAGCGGACTGGCTCAATCCTTGTATTGTCGTGGTTGTGGATTTTGGGTAAAGTGCCCGCTAAAATACTATGTCTCTTCCCCCTTTCCGATATATAAACTACATGTGGTGTATCAATGAGCGCAATAAAAAATGTTTTGTTAAGCGTCTCGCTAATATCAACTTTACTTATCATAAATTCAGCAGTTGCTGCTGAATCTGTGCCAGCATTTGATCCTCCGCCGCCTGTCGTGGCGACTAAGTCTACGGTTGATCCTTGGGAAAAATTTAATCGCTCAATGTTTAGCTTTAATGAAGGTGCGGATAAATATTTTTTGAAACCATTGACCATAATTTACATCCATATAACTCCACAATTTTTCCGTCGTGGCGTTGATAATGCTTTATCTAATGTGATGGAAATTCCCAGCGCCCTGAATGGTGTTTTGCAAGGAAACTTTCGCAGCGCTGCGCACGATACGGGCCGTTTGCTAGTGAATTCTACATTAGGCTTGGCTGGAATTCTGGATGTGGCGCAATACATGAATTTGAAAAAAACTGACCAGGAGGATTTTGGGCAAACACTTGCAGTGTGGGGGGTAGGTTCAGGTCCCTATGTGGTCTTGCCGCTGCTTGGTCCCAGTAATCTGCGGGATACAGCAGCAGCTCCTGTAGATTGGTATACGGACCCTAAGGCATACATTGAAGATATTCCTACTCGTAATGCGGTGGGCGCTTTGTTTGTTGTTAATGCGCGCGCGAGCCTTATGCCATTGGAGAAAAGTATCTCTGGTGATAAATATGTGTTCTTCCGTGAGGCTTATTTACAGCATAGAAATTTTGTCATTCACAACGGCAAGGTAGACGATAGTTTTGGTGATGATGACAGTGATGCAGACTCGGGTTTTTAATCCGAGCCTGAGGAATGAGTATGCCTTAACTATTTTAATACTTCGATAATTTCCAGTCCTAACAAGTAGCCTGAGTCTTCATTGCCGTTAGTTCTCGCAACTTTTGCCCTCGCGTGCAACGTTGGGTTGTGTCCATGGTCTGACGATATCTCAACAACTAGTTCTGTTCCAATCGCTATATTTGTTCTGGTTTCAACCTTCATTCCTCCACCGCTTAAGTCCCGGCATGAACCTTCAATCACACCATCGTTGTGGGAGAGCTTTGCGCTTAAGGGTGCGCTTATTTTCATGCGGATAAAGTCACGCTTTTCACTAAAGCCTTTATCGATTGAGCTCATATTTTATCCTCTTATGCAGTGTTATCTAGCATGGATGATGCATCTTATTCATAGGGTGGTAGCCACACTGGATGAGTGTAGCACAGCCTAATCAAAATCTAGGCGATGCAGATTTTATGGCGTGTCTTTGAACGGATAGAAATGAAACCTTAAGAATCTGTTCAGCTTGGATATAACTTGAGTCTGCTAGGATAAATACAGCCTATTAATGACTTGCGGGAAAGGTGCTGAGGGAGTAGTGTTATGCGCCTCTAACAGTCGGCCCGTTTTAACCTTAATGTGACATATCCGGTTTTACAGATAAGCGCAAAAAGCTTCTAATCATCGATGACGATTCCCTCGTTCGGCGCAGTATTGCCGCTTATCTTATCGACAGTGGTTTTAATGTTTTTGAAGCGAGCGAAGCTAATCAGCTCTGCAAAGCAATTGAAGAATTTAATCCTGATTTAGTCATCACTGATTTGCGTATGCCTGGTGCGGATGGTTTGCATGTGCTCAGACAGATCAAACAAGCTCAACCTGAATTGCCGGTAATTATTATTTCAGGTGCGGGCAGTGTAGGGGATGTTATGCAAGCGCTGAGATTAGGGGCGAGTGATTATTTGGTCAAACCGGTATTAGATATAGAAGTGTTAGTTCATGCGATTAACAAAGCTCTTGAGATTAAAAGTTTGCTAATTGAAAATCAGCGCTATCGAGAACAGTTAGAAACTGCAAATCATGAATTGCGCGAAAGTTTACGAGTGTTGGAGCGCGATCAGCTTGCAGGTAAGCAAGTCCAAAAACGTTTGATGCCAAACAGTTTAATTACTCGCGATAAATACGAAGTATCTCACTATATAGCCCCCTCATTATTTCTCAGCGGCGATTTTGTTGATTACGCTCATGTTAAAAGACGTTACCTTGCTTTTTATCTCGCCGACGTATCGGGCCACGGTTCCTCATCTGCCTTTGTGACCATTTGGTTAAAACATCTTGTCAGTCGTATGGTGCGTGAAGAAGGTTTGTTTGGTGACGAGGAATCATTTGCTACTGGTTCAAATTTACTGCTGCAGACGGTGAATAGTGAAATTAAAGAAACACGCTTGAATCATCATTTAACCTTTTTTGTTGGTGTGATTGATACGCGCACACAATTAATGAATTATTCTGTGGCTGGCCATCTGCCTATGCCTATTTTAAAAACAGCAGATGCATGTCATTACCTTGACGGTGTTGGGAAACCGGTGGGAATTTTTAAAGATGTGACGTGGAATGTATATCAATTGCAGCTACCTGAAACATTCACGCTTTCGTGTTTTTCTGATGGTGTCCTGGAAATTTTACCCTCAGATACTATCCAGGATAAAGAGGCGGATTTATTGCAAAAAGTTGCTGAATCTACTGGCAGCCTTGAATCCATCTGCAATACTTTACATGTTAAGGATGATGGCGAAACGCCAGACGACATAGCCATCCTTACGATTGTTAGAGGTAAATAAAATGCGCCCCGGTCAGATATTAGTTGCAGACCATGAGGGAGTTTACATTATTAAGATGACTGGAGATGTTCGTCTTACATTGTGTATATCTTTCGACCAGTTTATTGACAGTATGTTAACGGCCCCGAATTTTTCATCGGTTTTATTTGATCTGTCCGATGCTGAAGCTGTAGATAGTACGACTCTTGGATTAATGGCGAAAATTTCATTGTTGGCGCAGGAAAAACGCGACATAGTGCCGGTAATATTGGCAACTAATAACAGCATTAAACGTATTCTGGATACTATGGGATTTGCTGATATTTTTAAAATTGTCAGTAAGTTAAATGTAGAAATCGAACCTGAAAATTCTTTAAAACCTATTGAATGCGATGAGCATGAAGTAAAAGAAAAGGTGCTGGAGGCACACAGAATTTTAATGGGACTTAACGAAAAAAATCATGAAACGTTTAAAAATTTGGTTACTATGCTAGAAAATTCTTAAAATCACTTCTTCTTTCCTTGAAAATCTCCCTTATTTGCTCCCCTTATTTTTCGCAATTGCTTTCGCACGAATAAATTCCGCGTGGGATACGTAAATTAAATCTGCTACTTTACGAATAACATATTCTTCGTACTTGCTCAATTCCAAATCAGCAAATGCTAATTCCCACATAGACACTAGTAACTCAAACTTCTCGTGCGGTGTGCAGTGTTGATGTATTAAGCTTGTGAATTGGTGGAGTGATGTAGCTTCAGCGCTTTCGTCTCGCGCTAAATCAATGAGCTCGATCAATTGATCGTCAGTGATTTCAAATTTTTGTTTGAGATGATGCTGTAGCGACAGCATTTCACGTTCATCAAAAACATGGTCTGCCATAGCGACTTCAATGAGCAGGGCAGCAACGGCGAGATGCTTTTGTGATTGGGATAGTGTGTCAGAAACGTCACCCGCTGGTTGCAGGTGACGATCAAAAAACGCGGAAATTTTACTTAACAAAATTAAATCTCGATGTATTAAAGCGCGCGCTCTTTCAACAGCTTTTCCAAGCTGATCTGGTCTTTAACAAAACCTCGGATACCTTCAGCCAGTTTATCGTTAGCCATTTGGTTTTGGTTCATACCAAAACGGAAGCTTGGTTCAGTTTCTATAACTTTGGCAATTTTTTCCCCAGTATTTGATGGAGAAAGTACGCGTTCCAACTTACCTTTGTCTTGCTCCAGCTCTTGCAGCAGGTTAGGGCTGATAGTTAAACGGTCACAACCTGCCAAGGCTTCGATTTCACCAATGTTGCGGAAGCTTGCGCCCATAACAACAGTTTTGTAACCATTTTGCTTGTAGTAATTGTAAATGCGACGTACAGACACTACGCCCGGATCTTCTTCTGCAGTGTATTCTTTTTTGTCAGTATTGGTTTTGTACCAATCCAAAATACGGCCCACAAACGGAGAAATCAGAAACACGCCTGCGTCGGCACAAGCAGCGGCTTGTTCAAAGCCGAATAATAATGTCAGGTTAGTATTAATACCTTCTTTTTCCAGCACTTCTGCGGCGCGGATACCTTCCCAAGTGGAGGCCAATTTAATCAAAACACGTGATTTGTCTGCGCCGTTTTTAGCGTAGAGTTCAATCAAATGACGCGCTTTAGCGATACTGGCTTTGGTGTCAAAAGATAAGCGTGCATCTACTTCTGTAGAGATGCGGCCTGGAACCAGTTTAAGAATTTCCAAACCTAAACCAACAGCTAGATTGTCACTCGCTGCGCTTAATTGTTCTGCACTGTTACTAATACTTTTCGCGGAGTTAATAGAAGAAGTGAGCAAATCCTGATACTGCGGCATTTGGGCAGCTTTATATACCAGCGATGGGTTGGTAGTTGCGTCCAATGGTTTGTATAAACGGATTGCTTCAATATCGCCGGTATCGGCAACCACATCGGTAAACTGTTTCAGTTGTTCAAGTTTGCTAGTCACAATAGTTTTCCTATAACGGAGTTAAAGTTGATATTTCTAATTTGCCGTAGGTATATTATAGTCTTTTTGACTCTTAGCTGAAAGAGATCTTTTCGATAAAGCTGCGTCTTGGTTGAGAAAAGCTGTGACAACAAATGCAGAGCTTTATTCAGTGAATTCTTGTGTAAATGGTATCTCATTTAAGGCGATCAGAGCGGATTTAATTACCTCAATTCCAGCTCCCGCTTTATGCGCTTGCTCGGAAATAGCCCGTCTGAATCGCCGTGCACCAGGCAGGCCTTGATACAAGCCCAAGATGTGGCGCGTCATGTAATTCAATCGCACACCATTCCTGAGTTGTTCGTCTGCGTAGGCGATAAATTCCTCAATAACCTCTTCACGACTAACAACAGGTTTATCAACACCATATATTTTTTGATCGACTTCAGCCAGAAGATAGGGGTTGTGGTAAATCTCGCGGCCAAGCATGACCCCATCCAGATCGTTGAGTAAATTCAACGATTGATCAAGGGTAGTAATGCCGCCGTTAATAATAATTTCAAGCTCAGGGTGATCTTTTTTAAGTTGGACTACCTTGTCATATTGCAGTGGCGGGATTTCGCGATTTTCTTTCGGGCTCAAACCTTTTAACCAGGCTTTGCGGGCGTGGACTATAAAGGTTTTGCAATCTGTTTCGGCAACAGTACGTACGAAATCCAGCATTCCTTCATAATCTTCCATATCGTCAATGCCGATTCTATGTTTAATAGTGATGGGAATACTCACGGCGTTTTGCATTGACGAAATACAATCCGCAACCAATTTGGGTTCAGCCATCAGGCAGGCGCCAATCATATTGTTTTGAACCCGATCACTCGGGCAACCGCAATTTAAATTTACCTCGTCGTAGCCCCAGTCTTCTGCAATTTTTGCGCATTCCGCCAATGCTTTCGGATCGCTTCCGCCGAGCTGTAGTGCCAGGGGATGCTCGCTTGCATTAAAGTCCAAAAAACGTTTTCGGTCGCCGTGGATGAGCGCGCCCGTGGTAACCATTTCGCTGTAGAGTACGGCTTCCTTTGTAAGCAGACGCCAAAAGCTACGGCAATGGGTATCTGACCACTCCATCATTGGGGCAGCAGTGAAACGGTGATTTAGGGATTTACTACGCATAATTTGGTTTTGCTGAGCTCGATCAAGGCCCACTAGTTTATACCTTGCGCATCTTGAACCAAAGTTACATTTGCCAATCAGATGCTTGTCAGTGAGTTTCATCCAATGACGAAGTCCGCGTTATACGAACGCATTTCACACTTCGTTTAATGCAATAGTAAGAAGTGGATAGAGTTCTATATTTACTGATGGAAAAAGTTTAAACTTTGTACGATTTTTTAAAAAGCCATATAAAAAAAGCTAAAAAAATCAAGCTGATGGTTTCAATAAACCAACTTAAAAAAAACAGGCTAGAAAGCCACGGAAATTCGTATTGTTGTTCGGCTAGTTGCACAAAGATAGATTAGATTGCGCTGAGGTTACTTAAGCATTTAAGTGATCGTTGGTCGATTTGTTGCGTTGTGATCGCATAATCTTGAGCTGTCTTAGTGTCCTGATAATGGTTTCGGTTAATAAAAATAAATCCCTCGCGGCGTGCAAAGTAAATCGCGATTAATTCAGGAAATAAATATGTATCAATCTAAAACTGCAGCGACCACCTCCGCTGTACACGTTCCGTCGGCTCGCAAAAATCTTTGGCGACGCTCTAGCGGTGCTCTAGGTCTTGCTTTCGGTTTATCTGCTTTGTCTTCTGCATCTGCTTATGCAGGTTGCGAATACATTGTGAGTAATCAATGGAACAATGGTTTTACGGGTGCGATTCGTGTTTCCAATAGCGGTACGTCAGCTATTAACGGCTGGAATATTAGTTGGCAATACGCAAATGGTGATCGTATAACAAGTAGCTGGAATGCCACCCTCAGTGGTTCCAATCCATACTCTGCAACCAACCTCAATTGGAATGGTTCTATTCAACCGGGTCAATCAGTAGAGTTTGGTTTCCAAGGTACAAAAGGCGGTTCCACGGCCGAGATACCTGCGATTACCGGTAGCGTCTGTTCTGGTACTGTGACGTCCAGCAGCTCATCAAAAGTGAGCTCCAGTTCTAGCGTAGGAGTTAGCAGTTCTTCCAGGATCAGTTCCTCCAGTTCTTCCTTATCATCCGTGGCAAGTTCGGTAGCATCTTCTGTAGCTTCCAGTGTAATAAGCGGTCAACAATGTAACTGGTACGGTAATCTCTACGCGTTGTGCGTTACTACAACAAACGGTTGGGGCTATGAAAACGGTAAGAGCTGTATTTCCCGCTCTACTTGTACATCACAACCAGCGCCTTACGGCATTGTAGGTGGAGGCTCTTCTGTTGCTTCATCCAGCCGTTCATCTGTTGCTAGCTCTTCGTCAGTAAGTTCATCTATACCAAGCAGCTCTTCGATAGCGAGCTCGTCGAAATCAAGTGTTGTCAGTTCAAGCTCGATTCGTTCCAGCTCAAGCAGTGTTGTTAGTTCTTCATCAAGCATCAGGTCTTCGTCTTCAAGTTCAGCACCTGTTGGTCTGGCTTTCAAAGGCGTGACTTTAGCGGGTGCCGAGTTTGGTCAAGATGTCATTCCTGGTACCTATGAGAAACACTACATTTACCCGAATCAATCTGAAGTGGATTACTTCCAGGGCAAGGGTATGAATACCTTGCGTTTGCCATTCTTGTGGGAGCGTTTGCAGCCGACTTTGAGCGGTGCATTTGATTCAACCGAACTTTCACGTCTTGATGCTTTCGTTACGTCGACTACCGCTAAAGGCGTTAATGTGGTTCTGGATCCGCATAACTATGCGCGTTACAAGGGCAACATCATAGGTAGTGGAAGTGTATCCAATGCTGCGTTTGCGGATTTCTGGAGCCGTTTGGCGACCCGCTATAAGTCCAATAGCAAAGTCATTTTTGCCATCATGAACGAACCTAACACTATGGCTACCGAGCAATGGCTAAGTGCAGCTAACGCGGCTATTGCGGCAATTCGTGCAACAGGTGCTACTAACCTTGTGCTGGTTCCTGGTAATGCATGGACCGGTGGTTGGTCATGGAGCCAAAACTGGTACGGCACTGCTAACGCGACCGTGATGTTGGGCGTAGTGGATAGTGGAAATAACTACGCTTATGAAGCTCACCAATATCTCGATGCTGATGCGTCCGGTACTTCGCCTACTTGTGTAAGCGCTAGCATAGGTGTTGAGCGTTTGACCGAATTCACTGCCTGGTTGAACACTCATGGTAAGCGCGGATTCCTTGGTGAATTTGCCGGTGGTAACAACGACACTTGTAAAGCAGCTGTGACCAACATGTTGCAATACATGCAAACCAATAACAATGTGTGGCTTGGTTGGACCTGGTGGGCGGCTGGTCCATGGTGGGAAGATTATATGTACACCCTTGAACCTAAGGCCGGTGCAGATCGCCCACAAATGAGTTGGTTAGCACCATTCTTGTTTTAAGTGCCTGCTTTAAATAATAGCTAAGAAAATTTGATCAAAGGCCGACGTCGAAAGATGTTGGCCTTTTTTTATTTTCGCTTATGATGCAAAGAATTCTCGAAAAATTGGATTTATTTATGTCATTGACACATATAGACGCGCAAGGCAAAGCCAGTATGGTGGACGTGAGTGAAAAAACACCTACCGTGCGTGAAGCACGAGCATTTGCGCGTGTGCGTATGCAGCCGGAGACATTGGCGCAAATTAGCGCAAACAGTTTAAAAAAAGGCGATGTGCTTGCGGTTGCGCGTATTGCTGGAATTCAGGCTGCAAAAAAATGCGCCGATTTAATTCCACTTTGTCATCCGTTAATGTTGAGCAAAGTGAGTGTAGATTTTGAAATAAATGAACCGGAAAATTCCGTGGATATTTTCACTCTCTGTAAATTAACCGGGCAAACGGGCGTGGAAATGGAAGCGCTTACGGCAGCAAGTGTTGCTGCGCTCACCATATACGATATGTGCAAAGCAATTGATATGGGAATGATCATTGACAATATGTGTTTGCTTGAAAAATCGGGCGGGCGTCG
>CBHTVU010000178.1:0-8753 GCA_966096785.1 uncultured Gammaproteobacteria bacterium
TTCAAGGCGTAGATTATTCAGGGCATTAATCACAAGGGAGAAGGATATGCTGCCGCAAGTATCGCCACGCAAACTCGGTGTAGGGATTAATTATCACGGCTATTTTCACGATTTAATTCTCCGTCACCTCGATATCATTGATTACATCGAAATCAGCCCAGACATTTTTTGTGAAGAAATGATTTGTGTTGATACCAACAACAGTTATGAACGCAAATTTCATCTGGATACCAGCAAACTTCAGGATGCGCTGGCAATCGGAAATCGCTGCCCGGTGGTTGTTCACGGGCTCAGTCTGTCGATAGGATCAGCGAGCGGATGGAATAGCGATTATTTGAACATCCTCGACCAATATTCACAGCAACAATTATTTGCATGGCATAGTGAACATCTGGGTTTTATGCTAGTAAAAAATGAGGACGGAGCGGAAAACCACGCGGGTTTGATTTTGCCGATGCAATTCACCCAGGAAGCCCTGGATCTACTCTGCCCGCGCATCCAACATTTGTGCACCCGTTACCAATTGCCGTTTCTGATTGAAAACACCACCTATTACTTACCGGATTTTATCGCTGCAGATAAACAGCGGTGGGATGAAGTGGATTTCCTTAATAAATTACTCGCGCGTACATCGTGCGGGCTACTCCTTGATCTCTACAATTTTTATTGCAACGCAATCAATTTTGGTTTTGATCCTTATGCTGCGCTGTCGCGTCTGCAACTCGACCGAGTTGTTGAAATTCATGTTGCTGGCGGTGTAACCCATGAAGGTTTTTTATTGGATGTACACAGCCGGGAGGTACCCGAACCCGTGTGGGATTTACTTTCGTGGATTTTGCCAAAAGTCCCCAACCTGTGCGCTATCACTTACGAATTACTCGAGCAGGCATTGAACGTGACCGGTGAGGAAAAAATCGTCGCGCAATTGCAGCGCTGCAAAACATTCTGGAATCAGTACTTACAACTGTCGATTAACTCGGCCTCACACAATATCAGCCAATCTAAACAGGAGAAAATCCATGTCGCTGCTTGATGTTCAGCGCAGCCTGGTGGGTTTTGCGCGAGGCTCTACCAATGAATACCTGGGTTGCAACAATCTCACCCGGGCGGAGCATCAGTGGCTCCAACAGTTACGGGATTCATCCGGTCTGCACATTACCAAACAAGTCCAACAGTGGTGGCGCATCAGTCGCGTGTGTGCAACTGCGCCGCTAACCATTAATTTGCTGAAGCGCAACGGCCAGGAAGAATTGCTGATTGAATACATCGTCAGCGAACCCATAAGCACACTTTTTTTTGTGGCCGAGTTGGAACAGTTTAAAAAATTTTTGCACGCGCAGCCCCAAGTAGATGCCACTACCAAAGCCCTGGCCGAATTTGAATGGGGGATAAAAACCGCAACTCAATTGATCGCCGCTACCAACACCGTGCAACCTGATTATTTTTCATTATTATTAACATTCGAGTGCAATCCGCCTGCGCTGTTGAGCGCATTATTGACCGGTGCACCTCTGCCGCCGCTTGAAGCCGCGCCTTATCATCTTGAAATTAATTCGCGCCTGGACTCGCTATGGCGCTGTGAACGTTGCCAGCTCGCGCCATTAATATCGCCCACCAGGTCGCATTAATTCCTTACGTCACTGACCAAGGTCACCTGTGATATTTATAACTTACCGTAACATTCGAGTTAAATTTTTATTTGAAATGCTTCTGCAGGATTATGCACAAAAATTTGAGACACATCTTCCGATGTAAAACCCTCGTTTCTTAAAGCTGCCATAAGGTGTGTTTTTAAGGGGGCGAAAGAATTGAACTTACCGCCATTTGGCTCGGCTGCGGTATACCAGCCTGCGTCTTGCGAAACGAGTAAATTTTTCAGATATCCTTCTTTTTTTATTCGCGCAATTAAATCCAGATATATTTGCGTTTGCTCTGGACGGTACCCATCGTAAGAGAGCCAGGCTCCCTGCGCTAATGCCTGCTGATGAAATTGAAAATCTACTTCATTTTGTGCATGCATCCAGATCCATCGGTTTGGCGATACACCTTCATCTTTTAAAAATTTAATTTGTTCCAATGCGGATATCCCATTAAAGCCGGGCTTAACATCTCGCCATGGCCCTACATGGGACGCTATCACCATACCGCTCTTTTTATGAGTTAATATTGCAGCCTTCACCAATTTTTTTTCGTCACTGGATAGAGCGCCACCTGAAACACCAATCTTAATTATTCCAGGTTTTATTCCTGTACCGTCAATTCCTTTTAGCCATTCACCAATCCATTTTTCGGCAAGTTGCTGAGCACTCATAGCATCAAAATAATCGGGTTTGTATTGTAAATCTGCCGATAAATAAGCGCCCGTGGTAGTGACAATATTCATTCCCGTAATACTTGCCAATTCTTTGAGAAGTGACGGATTACGGCCGAGGCCAACGGCCGTGCAATCAATGAAAGTGTTGAATCCGAGATGTTTAACTTCGTCCAAATGCGGAAGTACGGTTGTAACAACTTCATTTTGGTTGAGGTTAAGCGGTGATTTTATTTGTTCTGAATAAGGCCGCAAATCAGCAAAGAGATGTTCATGGCTGAGAGTTACGCCCATATCAGATACGGATTTGGGGCCCAGCACTGTCATGAAAAATTTATCGCGATTATTACCGGAGGAGCCTGGGATGTGCCCGCAAGCCGACAAATAAGCACCGGCAAATCCAACCAACCCTGAATGAATAAAAGACCTACGCTTCATAGCTCAACCTCCAAAATAATTAGCACACCACCTGGATTTCGGCCGCTGATAGTACAGCGTTTTATAGGAAACTGTTATTCACTGCAGGTATTTGATGATGGGAGCACATAAATGCTATCACGTTTGGCACGCCAATTTGCAAGCAATCTTGATCTCTGAGATTTAGATAGTCTCTTATAAATACTGCATCGGGTTTGTTATAGAAATTTTACGGTACGAATCTAGCTCCGAAGACTTAAGCCACCGAAACATTTTCAATTGGAAGAGAGAAGAAAAATACTGTGCCTTTATTGATTTGAGATGTGTACTCGAGCGTACCACCCATGCGCTCGACTATAACGCGGGAAATACTAAGGCCAAGGCCTGTACCATCGCGTTTGCGCGTGTCTGAACTATCGGCTTGCGCAAACTTCTGGAAGATTTTACTGCGAAACTCTTCGGGAATTCCTGAACCTTCATCTTCAACATAAAACGTAATCTGATGTGCATCAACTTTCGCATATACGGAAACCACACCATCCATTTGTGAAAATTTAACAGCGTTGGATATGAGGTTGGACATAACTTGTAAAAAACGATCAACGTCAGCTAAGACTATAATTTTTAGCCGACTAATCTCACTGTTATTTAACGCCAGATGCACACCGTATTTGATAGCATAACCGGCATTCTGTTCTATAGCTTGACGCATGAGCTCATTAGCATCGCAATCAGTAATATCTAATTGCAATTTCCCAAATTCAAGCTTTTCTATATCCAAAATATCGTTAACTAGTCGGCCCAAACGTTCAGCATTATTTTTAGCAATTACGAGAAGATCCAGAGCTTTAGCGGGAAGATTGGGAACAGCACCACCCACTAATAGACCCAGTGCTCCGGTAATAGATGTTAAAGGTGTTCGCAATTCATGGCTCACAGTAGATACAAATTCATCTTTCAACTTATCTACTTTTTTTCGCGCTGTAACGTCATGAATAAGACAGGTGTAAATACGACGATCAGGTAAATCAACACAGCCAACACCAATTTCTATAGGAATTTTGGATTTATCACTACAAATACCCACTGCTTCTTTTGCTTTCCAAAGTGATAATGTAGTTGGCTGGTTGGAACCACCGTCTGGTGTAAATAATAATTCGTCCAACAGCGGAATAATATAGGCGGAATTTAGCCCTACCAATTCACTTTCATTTATTTTGAAAAGTCGACAGGCCGCAGGATTCGCGCGTTCGATACCACCATTTTGATTAATAATAATAATGGCCTCTACTGCACCGCTCAAAATGGATTCCAATTCCAGAGTGCGACGTTCTACCAGTGAAGCAACATATTGCGCACGACCGGTAAAAAGCAGCAAAAAACCACCGAGAAAACTGCAAAATAATAAACCGCCAACCAACACATACCATGCTGTTGCACTCAACTGCTTATCTATATATTTTTCTGTAGGAAAAATGCTTAAGAGCAATTCTCGCCCTGCAATTTTCTTATTGATCGCTATCATGTGCGAGCGCGATATCGCGGAAACGTCACCCGAGCCCTCCTTGTAAACATCTACATAATTTTCTTTGTCAGTGACATCTTGTAAACGAATTAAAAAGTTTTCCTTTGGAAATTTCGCCTGAAGCGCTTCAATTTGAGCATCCACTTTTACTATAGCGGTGACGTATCCACGTAGAAGCTGTTCGCGCATATCCCTATCTTTAGGAACATCCAGCGTTTTATAAACCGGCATATAAATAACGTAACTCAAATCCGACTTATCGGCTTGCACCAAGTGCAAGGGTGCCGTCATCGACGGTAACCCCGTGCTATTGCTAAACATAAGGGCCTGATTACGAGTTTCATCGGAAAGTATATCAAAACCTTGAGCGCTACTATTCCTTGCATAAGGTTCAACATAGGTAACAACTACATAACGATCACGTCTTGGTGCCGGTACCAGTTGATGATGCCTATCAAATTCCGTAATAGAAAAATTATTGAAACCTGACTCTAGCATGTGTTGTTCAAACAGCTTACGCTCTTCGTATGTGAAACTCTGGCTCCAGCATAATGCACTAATACCATTTGCACCTGCGAGAAGTTCAGTTGTAAATACTCTGAAGTCTTCTGGGGTTACATTATCTGAAGCGACAAAGAGACCTTTTAAAGGTGTTAAGACATTAATATGCATGGCAAACCCGGAAAATAATGTATCTGAAATTTCCTTCGCGTCATTTTCTACATTGCGTTGAATTTTTTGCTCTTCGCTTTGGCTTGCATTAATAAAAATAACAACAATCAACGCGCAACTTATTAATAAAGGAATTCCCACAGTTTTGGCTCTGTTACGCCATAACTTTCGCGGGCGAGCAAACGCAATAAAAACAAACGGCGTTGCTATAAGTACACCTATGGTGTCTCCTGTCCACCAGGTAGCCCAGCTATAAATAGCATGTGACGATGGAATAATTCCATTGAGATAAAGCGTTCCAACTCCGATACTTGCACTTACTGAACTTGCGACAGGCCCACCCAAAAGAAAAAATAAAAATATGCTCCACTCATCCATAAGTTCATTGGGAAAACCAACAAATTTTCTAATCAAGCTTGCGCCAATCCAGGCAGCAAGCGAACTCCCTAAGGCAATTTCAAAAGCCACACGCAACATTGCCAATTCAAAATGACCAACACTCATGACGGCTATATTTACATTGAGTAGCGTCGAGCCGATAAACACACCAAATAACAATGTATTTCCCCACAGGAGGACAGCAGCAAGCGACACGCCCAGGGGCGGAAAAATGGCGGTGGCAAAACCAGGTGGAATAGCTAGCAATAACGCCAGGCGGCCTGCCATAAAATAGGCAAGCGCCAGAAGCATAATACGGCTTAACAAAAAAACAGGGGGAGGCAATGCCAAGGGCATAAATGCATCTCGAACAATGATCTTATTGTCTAAGACTAGCTTAAAATCCGAGAGCTGCTAAATAGCCGTGCGAGTTTATGATCAGTGGTTGGCGTGAAAATAAAAAAACCGCTGACATAATCAGCGGTTTTTTTAGTCTGCCACTGTCTCGTCAAATTTATTTGAGCAGAGACAAAACTTGCTGTGGACGCGCGTTGGATTGCGCCAACATAGCTGTAGCAGCCTGTTGTAAAACTTGCGCGCGACTCATTGCTGCAGTTTCAGCGGCGAAGTCAGCATCCACAATACGTGAACGCGATGCCGAGGTTTTTTCCGAAACGTTAGCCAGATTGTTTACCGTAAATTCCAGGCGATTGTTGATAGCACCCAACTGTGAACGAACGTCGTTAATAGTGGTGAGCGCGTTATCAATAACCGCTATTGCTTTAGCAGCTTTGGCCTGCGTATCAATCGAAATCGATTTGATTGCAGTGCCAAAAGATCCTTCAGCGGTTGCGTTGGTTTCCAGTAAACCAACTTCTGCTGCCAAAGCATTTGGGCCTAACTTCACACTAACAGGTGAACCATTTGCGCTGACCAATTTAATTCCACCGTCAACTACATCTCCGGTAACTACAGTCGCAGCTGTTGTACTGTTGGAAGCTTGCAAGGTCGCAATGTTAGTACCGTCACCCAGACCGGTTGCAACGTCACCTGCAGCACCATCAGAAAAACTGATCGATGAAACATTACCTTCCAATACCACACGGGTTCCTAACAAACTTGCATGAACACCGGTTTGGTTTGTTAAGGTGTTAAATGTGCTAACCACATCGGCAATATTGGTGGCCGCTGTTAAATCCACTACCACGCCATTCATTTCAAAGCTAGCCGCTATAGCGGTTACATCAACACCGTTAAAATCCAGAGTGGCAGATGAGAATGATTGCGCTGTTACACCCGTATCACTTTGTTTTGCATTGATCGCATTAATTTTGCCAGCCAGACTGTCTGTATTTTTATTATCAATGACCACGCCATTGATGGTGACATCACCTACATTCCAGCCAGCATTCGCGCTAATGCCTACACCATTTACCTGGCCCGCCGTTGTGTTTTCCCTAAAACCTAATGCAGCAAGTTGCGCAAGATTTCCGGTAGCACCACGAGTAATCGTGATTGGATCATCATGTTCAGCTTTCAACACCAATTTGGCTGCAGTGGTAGTACCATCTAAAGAAGTACCAGAGGCATTTGCCAAGTCAGCTATACCAATGGATGCAACATTATTAGCGGAGATGCTCAACTTTCCATTATCGCTAATGGTCGCTTCAATCAAACCACCGCCTTGGTCATTCAACTTATCAGCAAGCTCTTTCAAGGTTTGCGTGTTTGCAACTTGAACTGTTGTGGTAGTTCCATCCAACTTATTGATAGTCACGGTAAACACATCACCGGTATCCAATACACCCGTACCTGAATCAGCTGATTCGGCTTGGGCCAAAGTAGATGCATCGACACCCAATACATTCTTGTTAATCAGGTCCAACAAATCTTGTGCAGTATCAGTAGCGCCATCAAAAGACTCATCGCTTTTTACTAAAGATTGACCATTAATTAAAATATTATTTTCAGCGAGTACACCAACGTTTGGCGCAGCACCCGTAGTGAAACGCGCCAGGGTCATGGGTGAACCCAACATGTCTACACTTAAGCTACCCATACCAAGCGTTTTAGCATCCATCGCTGGAATTTTCATGGTGATGGTTTGACCCGCATCTGCACCTACTTGCAAATCAACTTTACCCAGTGATCCATCTAATAATTTTTGGCCGTTAAAGGAGGTCGATTTTCCGATACGATCCAATTCTGAAATTAATTGCTGAACTTCCGCATCCAATGTTTTGCGATCGGAATCAGAATAAATACCGTTCGCCGATTGAATGGAGAGTTCGCGGATACGTTGCAGAATATTTGTTGTTTCTGCCAACGCACCTTCAGCGGTTTGAATCAGTGACACGCCGTCATTGGCGTTACGTATCGCTTGGTCAAGGCCGCGAATTTGCGATGTCATACGATTTGAAATTGCCAAGCCTGCAGCGTCATCTTTTGCAGAATTGATACGTTGACCCGACGATAAACGTTCGGTTGCTTTATCTAAGGCGCCACCAGAATTCATCAATTGACGTTGAGAGTTCAGAGACGCAACGTTGGTGTTAATAACTAAAGACATGATATATCTCCTAAAGATTTTTCCTGCTCGGAGTCTTCACTCTTTGCGACAAGTCATTTGATGAAGCCTGCACAGAACTTCAAAACTTCATGGCAAACCCTGCAACAATCAATACAACTTGGGCGTCAGGATTTTGTTACTTCTTTGCCTAAATGAGGTTTTGCACAGACTGTGCCAAAAACAATCAAATAATTTGCAAACAAATTTTCTTTAGGAATTTTCACATCAAAAAAATAAAAAAAGGGCTAGCCGAAGCTAACCCTTTTTCTACAACAATTGCTTACTTTTTTACGGTAAATCTATCGAAAAACAGCTCTATGCCTGAGCGCTGAATAAATGCAAAGAACCTTCAGAATCCGTGCTGCGCGCGAGTTTCAAGAAGGTTTCATCCGGAATTTGGCGAATCACTTGCTGTGTTGAACGGTCCAACACTTTTACTACGGTTGCGCCTGCATCACGGTCGTAACTGAAATGTAAATCGCGTTGGGTAGATTGAATAAATTTATTCATATCCGCCACTGCGGCTTCAACATTTTCTTGCATTGCTTTTAAATCCTGGCGCTGAACTTTTGCCGCTTCCGGTGTATGTGGCAATGTATTGCCGCTTACAGGCTCTTTACCAGCGGCAACATTTCCTGAAACCGAAGACTTGACCGGAGTAGGAGTGGCAACTGGTTGTGTAATACTGTTCATAATCTCGCCCTCATGAAATTATCGCCGGGGAAAAATTCCACCGGCGATTATCAATTAACTTATCTCAAGAGTGACAACACGTTTTGTGGACGTTGATTCGCTTGAGCCAACATTGCTGTTGCAGCTTGTTGCAATACTGTTGCACGGCTCAGGTTAGCAGTTTCAGAAGCGAAGTCTGCGTCCATGAT